>CAYYHN010000364.1:0-5340 GCA_964471245.1 uncultured Rhodothermaceae bacterium
GACTGCGGTCACGGGCCAAAAATACGTCACATCGCTTCCTGCTGCGTAAGTCCTACATTGTTCAAGAATTGCATGCAGGCCAATCGGTGCCTTGATGCCTCACATACCTTAAACAGCCATGCTAAACCTCGCTACTCCCCAAACTGCACGGTCGTTACTGGCCCGTAGCGCATGGCTTCTTGCGCTCGCCCTCTGGCTCTGTGCTTTTCAGCTTGATGTCGCAGCGCAAGACCAACGGGAACGGCGCTTGCCACGGGTTCAACTGAGTGGCGGCATGTCGCTGCAAGCCGAGGCCAATGGAACGCGCGGCATCGATTCGCGGCGGGACCCACTGGCAGCACGCGGTTCGCTTAACTTCTCGGCGCGTGCAGGTCGCCTCATCTCCTACGGCGCGAACCTCGTCTTCTCTACCCAGCAGGTTAGCTTCTCGCAGAGCGCCAACAGCGGCGTGCTCAACACACTCAATCGGGGCTCGGTCGACTTTGGGATAGGCAACTGGGCCAAGATCTCCGGCGGCAACATCGTGCCAAAAGTCTCGAAGTACACCCTGCGCGACGTGTCGATACGCGGCGGCTTCCTAGAACTGACACCGGGACCGGTCATCCTGACCGCGACAGCCGGACGGGCTCGTGATGCCGTCAATCCCAACAGTTCACTGGCGCAAATTGTGCCGAGCTATGAGCGCTGGATTTACGGCGGTCGCTTAGGTGTGGGACAAGAACGCGGCACGCATTTTCATCTGATTGGCCTGTTCGGCGAAGACGACGCCAACTCCATCACCCGCACCGAAGGCGTCCAGCCGAGCCAAAACCTCAATCTCGCCACCAACTTCGGCTTCTCGCTCTTCGACCGCGCCTTCTCGCTGCGCGCCTTGGGCGCGGTCTCCCTTGTCACCCGCGACACCGAAGAGGAAGCCGTCGACCTCGAAGACGCAGGCGTCCCGGCCTTCTTCGCCGACCTGCTCACGGTGAACGCAAGCACCAAAGGCAGCTACGCAGGCGAGATCGACGCGAGCCTCCGGTTGCAGATGCTGCAACTGCAAGGCGGCTATGAGCGCATCCAGACGGGCTACGAGGCGATGGGCCTCACACGCCCCAACGACGACCAAGAGCGCATCCGTGGGCAAGCGCGTTTTCGCTTGTTCGAACGCCGCCTCTCAGTGTCCGGCCGCTTCACCCAAACCCGCAACAACCTACTCGACTTACTCGAAGCAACCAACCTCCGGCGGCAATACGCGAGCAACGTCCAAGCGCGCCTCAGCGAAGTCTGGTCGACGGCGGTGTCGTATGCGGCAAGCCAGACCAAAGTCACTGCTGATGTCGGAAGCGAACGCAACTTGGTCGCGCATACACTTACTATCACGCCAGCTTTCACCTTCGCACGCGGCGAAGTGCGCCATCGCGGCAGTATTGGCGGCGCATATGGCTGGCGCACTGGAAGCACCACCGGGGCCGCGACGGCTTCGGCAGCAGCCGGGTCGTACCGGAATATCGGCGTGCGAGGGACCTATGGTGTGGTCTTTCCCAGTCGCTTGTCGCTGAATATGAACAGCAGCTTGCAACTAGCCGAAATCGCGGCGCTGCAGAACACCGCGCTGCAACTGACCCTCTCAGCAAGCCGCCCTGTCTTGAATGACAAGGTCACGATCAACACGGCCGCAGGCTATACCTTCACCGAAAACGAGTTGCCCCGCGACATGGGGACGCAAACGGTGCATCGGCAAAATCTGCAGGTGCGTATGCAGTGGCAGGTCCCGTACAGCGGCCGCCTCGCCTTCGCCGTGGAAGGCCTCAACGCGTCCTCATCAATCGCGCCCGCCTATCAAGAAGTACGGTCGCGGTTGTCGTATCGGCGACGCTTTTAGGAGATTACCTCACGAGGCAAACCGCTCACCGATGATGGGAAGCTGGGCGCGCCGGATGAAGGCTACGATCGCACTAGACACAAAGACAACAAGCGCGAGCGCGAAGAGTGTGCCGTTGTCGCCGACGGCGGTCAATGCAATGCCCAGCACGGTTAGATGGCTCATAATGGCACCGCTGATAATGCCCAGCGAGAACACCGCACCAAGTGCAGCGGTCCGCGGCACAAGTAGCATGACGCCAGCGACCAACTCAGCAACAGCCGTCGCGATACGCCCCCAAGGCTCAACGCCAAGCGTGGAAAAGATATAGACAGATTCGGGCGCAGCCGTAAACTTAAAGAACAGCGTTTGCAACAGGATTACAGCTGCGACGATTTGAAAGACCCAAGCGGTCGCCTGCTGTTTTTTAGCTAAAAGGGGTGCAGAAACGGTTAACGTAGACATAATTTGTATACTCCAAAGTGCGCCAAGCGCTCCATTATTTTGTGCGTAAGATCGCGCTGTCTATCACAGTTCTATCATAGTACCAACAACGCGGAGCCACATCATCGCACGTGATCCTCTTGGCAGCAGCACTACCTTGCCAAAACATCAAAAGGTCATGTGCCCTTCTCTGCCCGATCACCTGCGTAGGCTTCTCCCGTAAGTACCGCTTTTGGCGCGCATGTTACGCTTGGTTAGGAATTAATATGGAATAGAGGCCAAGTCAATTCGCGCCGCATCGTGCTGGCATCAAGGGCCGTTCGCTGTGTGGAGCACCCGCTTGTGCCATAATTTAACGTGTATGCCGCGAACGCCTTGGGCAAATTAGCGTTGATGCGATTCGCTCGTTCCTCTAACTCGTTTCATTACGTTTTCGTCATGCGTTTGCTTGCTTTAGTAGCCACTGTAACCCTCGTGATCCTGCCCGGATTAGGTTGCCGAGCGACGATGCCTATTCCGGCATCGCCAGAGCTTACGATTCACACCCCCAGCGACTACAGCTTTCCAGCCCACGACACCCTGACGGTTGCTACGTGGAACGTCGAGCACTTTGTGGATACGCACGACAACCCGTACATCGACAACCAGCGGGAGAACACGCCAGACGTGGCGACTGTGGAGAAGCGACTCGAATGGTTTGCCCAAGGGCTGCGTGCGATCGACGCCGACGTACTCGTTCTGCAGGAATTCGAAAGCACCGTTTTCGCCCAAGCTTTGGCCGACACGCTGGTGCCCGATTTGGGCTACCGATTTGTGACGGGCACCGACAAAGGCTCGTGGTACCAGAACGTGGTCATCCTCAGCCGCCTGCCGCTGGGTCCGGTGCAGTCGTTTGCCGCCGCATTCACCCCTATCGAAGGCCAATCCGATGACGACGGCACACCCGCAAACCAGATGCTGACCAACCACCGCATGTTTTCGGCAGAGGTACTTGTGCGGCCAGGCACCGTCGCCACAGTGATCGGTGCCCACCTCAAGGCTGGACGCGGCGACCGGAACGCAGGCTGGCGCATGGGGCAGATCCGTGCCTTGCACAAACAACTCACTACCATACGCGTGCTTGCCCCAGACCGCACCGTGGTTGTAGCTGGCGACCTTAACCTCTTGCCCGACAGCCCCGAATACAGCTTGTTGCTCAATGTAGATCGTACCCAAGGCCCAGTTGCATTCATCGATGCGTTGCCCGATGGCATGAGCGGCTACACGCATGCGTCAGATGACCTGCAACGCCGCCTCGATTATGTGCTGCACAATGCAGAGATGGCACCACACCTTATCGACATTGAGGTGCTCCAGCCATTACCGGCAGCCGTGATGCCTGACATGAGTGACCACCTCCCGGTCCGCGCACGGTATCGCGTTCAATGAGGCCGCACGCAGCGTATATTGACGCTCCGCTTCGTCTGACGTGAACGCCATGACCTACTTGCTCGACCCCACGGTACTGACCGTTGTCCTGCTGCTCGTATTCGCGACGGTGATTGCGCTGGTCCGCAGTCGTCGCCGTGATCGCTGCTTGCGGTCGTTCGACGACTTTCACATCTCGATGGCGGAGAAAGGCGGCGACCTCGTATGGGGCGAAGTGTCGATTTACACGACAGGCCTTTCCATCCAATACGCCGAACCGATTCGTAGTGCACGCGGGCATTGGGAAGCATCGTACATCTTCTACAAAGACCAGTTTCCCAGCCTCGACGCGCTCTACCGCTACCCCGATGCGCTTCCCGCTGACCAGCAAACCCAACGCGAACGCCTCATCAAACGGACGACGCACCCGGGCCTTGGCCGCCGTCTCCTGCGTGGGCTGCGTAACTGGCTCGGCATGATTCGCGACGCTGCCTTGCAAGCCGTGACGCTGCTCATCGGCGCAGCACGTACACGGCAACCCGGCTCAGTTGTGCTGACCTCGCAAGAGCAGAACCTACAGACGCTCTCCGGCGAGATTATCGGCTACGTGGGGAATGCGTACGACCCGCTGCTCGAACAACATCTCTTCGAACCCGTGGTGCTGGAGATCACGCGGCATGGGAGTACGGTCAATTACTGCGGCTGGCTGAAGGACTATACGAAGGACTTCCTCGAAGTGCTGGATGCCGTGCCTGAAACCGCACCGCGCTTGCCCCTCGCCGCCTACCATGTCGGCGCAACGCCACTGGCTGGGCTAAAGCTCGACGTGCGCAACGAAGCGATGGTCGTTCGCAATGGATCAGGCCAGCCTATCTTTGTGCAGGAGGCCGCTCTTGGCGACTGGGAACGCCCCATTCGTGCCATCGTCCCGGCCGGGTTTACCGCCGACCTTGCCCTACCTCCCAACGCCGACCCTGCCAACCTCCGCGTATGGCTCAGCAGCATCGACCGCGTCGACATCATCGTGCCACGCAGCCACGCCATTGTCCGGCACGCCTCAGTTATGCCCAGCGATGGAGCAAACCTACTGGCGGCTACGCCAACGTCACCGGCTGCTGTGCCTGCGCCGACGCATACAGCGCCGTGATCGCCGCGATATTTCCTCGGCTTTCAGCAAGCGAAACACGTGGCGGCGTGCCAGCGACTACGGCATCATACAGGTCCTCGACCTCGCCCGCATAGAGATGCCCTTGGACCTTGGCGACAGGCAGTGTCGTGACGGTGTCGCCTTGCCGGAGTTGCATCGGATAGTCGGCGCGCGGCTTGAATGCGAAGGGCACATGCACCCGGCCTTTCGACCCAACGACTTCGACCTCCATCCGAAACTGTGACCGAAACGCCGCATCGAACTGCCCGATCACATCATCGGGAAAACGTAGCGTACCTGCAAACGATACATCCACACCCGTCTCGCCGAGCACCTGATGCCCCATGACGGACGCCGGCTCAGCACCGACGAGGTAACGCATGAGGCTGATGGGATAGCACCCAACGTCCCATAAAGCACCGCCCCCCCTATCAGGATCCCATTTGGAGTTGCCATGACGTTCAAGGACAAAGGAGAATGCTCCACGAATCAGATGCAG
>CAYYHN010000365.1:0-4608 GCA_964471245.1 uncultured Rhodothermaceae bacterium
CATAGATATATATGTCTGGGTTTGACGTTCAGGTTAGGGCGCTGCTTAGGCTTGCGCAGCTTCTTTTGGGAGGGCGAACGTCGGGTCGGGCAACTGCTTCGGAGCCCGCTTGATCGTTTGCCACATGTTGACCAGCATCAGCACCACACCCGCGAGGTACATCGTGCCACCAATGAGGCGGACCCAGTACATCGGCTTGATCTGGATGACCGTTTCCATGAAGTCGGGGTAGAGCAGGCGGCCAGCATCGTCAAATGCACGCCACATGAGGCCCTGCGTGATGCCTGCGCTGTACATCGAGAAGACGTAGAGCAGCATACCGACGGTGCCAATCCAGAAGTGCGCATTCGCCATCTTCTGACTCCACATCGGGGTGCGCCACAAGCGTGGGAGCAGCCAGTAGATCATGCCGAACGTCATGAAGCCGTTCCAGCCAAGGGCGCCCGCATGCACGTGACCAATGGTCCAGTCCGTGTAGTGGCTCAGCGCGTTCACCGACTTCACCGAAAGCATCGGGCCTTCGAACGTCGACATCCCGTAGAACGTCACACCGATCACGAACATCTTCAGCACCACGCTCTCGCGCAGCTTGTGCCATGCGCCACGGAGGGTGAAGAGGCCGTTGATCATGCCGCCCCAACTCGGCATCCATAGCATGACTGAGAACGCCATCCCGAGCGTAGCCGCCCAGTCGGGAAGCGACGTGTAGTTGAGGTGGTGGGGGCCTGCCCAGATGTAGATGAAGACCAAGCTCCAGAAGTGGACAATCGAGAGGCGGTACGAGAACACAGGCCGATCCGCCGCCTTCGGCATGAAGTAGTACATCAGTCCGAGGAAGGGTGTCGTCAGGAAGAATGCCACAGCGTTGTGGCCGTACCACCACTGCACAAGGGCGTCTTGGGCACCTGCGTAGACCGAGTAGCTCTTGAGGAAGCTCACCGGAATCGCCATGCTGTTGCCAAGGTGCAGCACGGCTACCGTCACGATGGTGGCAATGTAGAACCACAGCGCCACGTACATGTGCTTCTCGCGGCGCTTGTAGAGCGTCCCGAAGAAATTGATGGCGAAAACGACCCATACAACGGTGATCGCCACGTCAATCGGCCATTCCAATTCGGCGTATTCCTTACTCGTCGTAATGCCCAACGGAAGTGTGATGGCTGCGGACACGATGATGGCTTGCCAGCCCCAGAAGTGGAACTTGCTCATCGAGTCGCTGAACATGCGGGCTTTGCAAAGCCGCTGGGTCGAGTAGTAAATGGCGGCGAAGACGGCGTTGCCAGCGAAAGCGAAAATCACCGCATTGGTGTGCAATGGGCGGAGTCGGCCAAAACTCAGGTATTCGCCAAGGTTGGCTTGCCAGAGTGGCAGTTGGAGGGCGATGATCGCCCCGACTAGCATGCCAACAAACCCCCAAAGGGCTGTGGCAATCACAAACATGCGAACAATCTTGTCGTCGTATGTAAAAACCTCGAGCGATGCAGGGCGCTGCGAGGAATCGACTGCAGATGATTCGCTTTGTTGAATCGTATCCATCAGACGGTGCTGGGTTGGTGTGCGCGGTTTTAACGAGTACGGCTCATAAGAAACCGCAACAGGCGCACACGGCTTGACAGTCACCACCCCCACTCAATGTGGGTGAACAGGAAGGAGGGATGCCAGTTGCTACCTATCGGGAGAGTAGGGGAAATTCCTACAGGAATAGGTTTGTGCAGAATTGATGTGGGACACATGGACAACGTGTGAAGTGGTTGTTGGGAAGTTTGTCGGGTTTCCCCCTACAGTGCCCCACGTTGGATACCTCTCCTGCAAGACGAAACGAAACGTGTATCATCTTCCCAGAGCATGGCCTCGTATGCCATACTTGTGGTACATGAAGCCAGTTTTTGACAGATTAATTCTACTGCGCAGGACTATCGCGTCGATGTATAGCGAGCGAAAACTGCATTTTACGCCAGATTACCTGCATATGGGTGCCCTACACCTTAGATAGGGGCGAGTTATGGAAATCCTACAAAAGCGAATCATGATCGTTGATGATCACCCGCTCATGCGGAAAGGGTTGTCAATGAGCTTAGAGGTGGAGTCCGATCTGAAAACGTGTTGTCAAGCCGCCTCTGCTGAAGAGGCGCTTGAACAATTAGAAACATGTGAGCCAGATCTAGCCATCGTCGATATCTCGTTGCCGGGAATGAGTGGCATCGACTTGGTGAAACACCTACACGAGCTTCGTCCCAGATTGGGGATCCTTGTTGTGTCTCGGCATGACGAAACGCTCTATGCCGAGCGGGCTATTCGTGCCGGCGCTCGCGGATACATCATGAAGCTTCGCGCTGCGGACGAAATCGTACTGGCCGTGCGACGTGTACTGCGAGGTGGAATTTTCGTAAGTGATGAAATCAATGAACGCCTGTTGATTGGGATGGCAACAGGGCGTGATCTCCTAAGCCACTCGCCTGTCGAAGTGCTTAGTGAGCGCGAATTGGAAGTGTTTGAGATGCTTGGCAATGGTCAAGGTACGCGCGAGATAGCCGAGAAGCTAAAATTGTCGCGTAAGACCGTCGAGTCGTATCGAGCTCGTATCAAGGCGAAACTTAATCTTTCGAATGCAGCTGAGCTAATGCAGCATGCCGTTCAATGGATTGAGAGCATCAACAAGAGCGTGCCTGTATAGCGAAGGCGGCTCGTCTTATTACGCATACCCTCCCAAATGAAAAGGCCCGGAAGCAATTGCCTCCGGGCCTTTCGTGTCACACACACACATAAATTGGGTCGCCTTGCGCATTAATGCTGCATGGCGGCGAGGGTAGGTTGCAGCACGCCAACGCGGTGCTGGCTGTTCGACTTAATCTCAACCGAGAACGTTTCGAATAAGTTAGGCTCGATGTCGTATTCGTGGCTCGCGTCAAATACCAAATAGGGGCGAGGGCTATTCATCCACCATGCGAGAGGTTTAACTTCGTATGCCTCTTGAAGGGCTTGCATGAATACTTGCTCGTCAGTCATTGATCCAGTTCTATAGTCCTCTACATGTATTGCAATGGGCTTCGTCACGATACTGTTAATGACAAAAAAGACAAGGAAACAGGTGAGGAACCACATGCCAATGGCGCCGGGTACCGAGAAATCGTAGCGGGAGTCAGAAGTCGAGGATCGCACAGTCGAGCGCAAATAAGTTCGTTACGGTGAGACGTGCCGTAACTCCTCTCAGAAAATATGCCAGTTTCCAAAAGTCGCGAAGAATGCATTCGAGAGGTGGTAGGCGTTGGCATTGGGGGCCATATGCCCTTAGATTGAGTCTCAACCTGCGATTGCCCCATGCTTGCTTAACTAAATCAACGAGCAGGGTTCCTTTGTGTACAATCATTCCTGATAAGCCCGTGTTTGAATGCGGGCTCTTTCATTACACACGCTACTTATGATAAAACCTGAGACGCTGCAGCGCATCAAAGATCGCTTCGATGAGGTCATGACGGAGATTGCGAAGCCAGAGGTAGCGAGCGATCCTAAGCAGATGATGAAGCTTGGTCGCGAGCATGCTACATTGCGCGAAGTTGTAGCGGCGATCAATGAATACGAAGGTGTCTTACAAGAACAGCGTGACCTAGAAGAGATGGCACGCTTGGAAGAGGATGATGACCTCCGTGAGATGGCACAGATGGAACTCGAGGAACTCGCCGACCGCTTGCCTGCATTGGAGGAAGCGTTGCAACTGCGTTTGCTGCCAAGCGACCCAGAGGATGCAAAAGACGCCATTGTCGAGATACGTGCTGGTACGGGTGGAGATGAAGCGGCGCTGTTTGCGGGTGACCTCTTCAAGCTGTACGGCCGCTTTGCCGAATCGAAGGGGTGGCGCATCGATGTGATGGAGAGTTCGCACGGTACAGTTGGCGGCTTCAAGGAAATCATCTTTAGTGTAAGTGGGAACGAGGCGTTTGGCATGATGAAGTACGAGAGCGGCGTGCATCGTGTGCAACGCGTGCCTGCAACCGAATCTAGCGGCCGCATTCATACCTCGGCGGCTACGGTAGCGGTTTTGCCAGAGGCTGAGGAAGTCGATATTGAGATTCACCAAAACGACCTACGTATCGATGTGTACCGTTCGTCGGGACCAGGCGGGCAGAGCGTGAACACGACCGACTCCGCCGTCCGCATCACGCACATCCCAACCGGGCTGGTCGTTGCCATCCAAGACGAAAAGAGCCAGCACAAAAACAAGGACAAAGCGCTCCGTGTGCTTCGTGCGCGTCTGTATGACATGGAGCGTGAGAAACTGGCCGCCGAGCGCGACGAAGCGCGGCGTTCGATGGTTAGCTCCGGTGATCGCTCCGCCAAAATCCGCACCTACAATTGGCCCCAAGGTCGGGTCACCGACCACCGCCTCGAAGGCGACAATAAAAACCACGCGCTCGAACGCGTCCTCGGCGGCAACCTCGACGAAATCATCGCCGCCCTCCGCACCGCCGAAAACGCAGACCGGCTTGCGAATTTATAGGGTTTTGGGGGAGTTTGGGTAGCATGGGCAGTTTGGGGAGGATGGGCAGTTTGGGGAGAGTACGTGATGGGTGTTGATGCGCTTGTAGCTGTATGAGGTTCAAGCTAGATTCC
>CAYYHN010000365.1:4708-5337 GCA_964471245.1 uncultured Rhodothermaceae bacterium
CACACTTCCCACACTTCCCACACTTCCCACACTTCCCACACTTCCCACACTTCCCACACTTCCCGCACTTCCCGCACTTCCCGCACTTCCAGCACTTCCCGCACTTCCCGCACTTCCCGAAAAACCTTCGCCTGATCTTCGTGCGTCAGTGCAGCGCGTCAAGGAGGAATTCCGTAAGTTAACCTTCCTGTGCAATCCCTGCTCTCGGCAGATGACCGAGGGCTGTTTGTTAAACTCACAACCGTAGGGAGGGCTGGATGGCCAATCTCAACATGTACGAGTTGACCTATATCGTCAACGCTTCGCTGGGCGACGAGCAGATCAAAGACATGGTCGCGCGCGTCACGAAGTACATCACCGAAAATGGGGGCGAAGTCCTCGATGTCGACGAATGGGGCAACAAGCGCCTTGCGTACCCGATCAATAAGAAGCGCAACGGCTACTACGTCAATGTCTTTTACAAGGCACCGGGTTCAATGCTCGTCAAATTCGAGCGTGCGATGGAGATCAACGACAACATTCTGCGCTACCTGAACTTGCGCATGGATGCCAAGATGATCCGCCACTACGAGCGTCAGAAAGCGACGCCAGTTGCTGCCGCTGCTGAATAAGCGCGGATACGCATCGCA
>CAYYHN010000366.1:0-340 GCA_964471245.1 uncultured Rhodothermaceae bacterium
ATCACTTGCCGCTTGATGTCCATGCGCTCAACGACGACCTCAATGACCCAATCGGCTTTGCCTACATAGTCAAAATTGTCGTCGAAGTTGCCGAGGGTGATACGCTTCGCGGCGTCCTTCGTGAAGAGCGGATCGGGCTTGAGCTTGGTCGCCTTCTTCCACATTGCATTGACCACGTCGTTTGCGCGGCCCTCTTTGGGGGCGATGTCGAGCAGGTAGACGTGCAGCCCAGCATTGGCAAGGTGCGCCGCAATTTGGGCACCCATCGTGCCAGCACCGAGCACCGTTGCCGTGCGGAACGGCGGGTACCACGTAGGCGTCGTGGCCGTCTCAGCAGGCG
>CAYYHN010000366.1:350-5330 GCA_964471245.1 uncultured Rhodothermaceae bacterium
AGCATCGGGGTAATCATAGACATAGGAGGTATTGACGTTCGAGAAGTCGGTCCTAAAACGGCACCGTACCAAGCAAAGCTTAACAGTGTTAAGCTCTTGAATACAAAAAGCGCTTCCAAGTTTCAGTAACGTCGAAAGCGCATACGTTACAAGGCGGGCTTTTTGCTACTATTTGCAGCGATTAACACTGTTAAGTAAAGGATTTTGACGCACGGTGTCAAGATGAATTTCGTTTTTGTTGGACCATAGAACCGATCCGCAGCCTTACCCCCATCTTGCACAGCCGCAGGATGCGTTGTACGGCTAGTCTTTCGATTGCTCCTCTGGTTGGTATGCACTCAGAAAACGATGGCCTGTTAATCGGCCTGCGATGGTGCCTAGGGCATCGGCCAGTGCTGCTACTTGTTCACCGGATAGGGCGTCAAACATAACACGCCGAATATTAGCGCGGTGTTGATCGGCGACAGCAGCGGCCTTGTCTCGGCCCTTTTTGGCGCTGTGTACCTCAACACCTCGGGCGTCATAGGCGGCAACCTGACGCTGGATCAGACCTTAGGGGCGCTGCAGACGCAGGAGACCATGGTTAACTTCTTTGGTAAGATCAATGTGTAAGCCTACCAAGCAACTCGTCTTCCATAAAAACGGGACTTTTGCTTGACGGACATAAGTGTTCTGCCACACGCAAGTTCACATACATGCACTTAGGCATACGGTGCGCTCTTCAAATCGAACTCATCCTCAGGCTTTGCGTTAAGCAGCGTTGCAGTGGTATTTTTGCCGTCTGCGCTTTTTTCTTAACGACTTAGCAGAGGGTGGGGACGATGGATCTCATCACCGACTTGGAGATTCTGGAAGACCTTGATGCGCCCAAAATGACCGCGAAGGAAGCGGAAGGGGCAAAGAAGGTTTATGTGGAAACATACGGCTGCCAAATGAACGTCTCGGACTCCGAGATCGTCGCGGCGGTGCTGCGCGAGAACGGGTTCGGCCTGACGCATGACGCCGATGCCGCCGACGTGGTGCTACTCAACACGTGCGCGATCCGTGAGAACGCCGAGCAGAAGGTACGGCGACGGCTCGACGTGTTCCGCGCCCAGAAGCGCAAGCAGAAGCCCGGCCTAAAACTCGGCGTCCTCGGCTGCATGGCTGAGCGTTTGCGCCACAAGTTGCTTGAGGAAGAAAAGCTTGTCGACCTCGTTGTCGGTCCCGATGCGTACCGGGACCTGCCACGCCTGATTGGCGAGACGGAGGAAACGGGGCAGGCGGCCGTCAACGTGCACCTGAGCCGCGAGGAGACCTATGCCGACATCGCGCCCGTCCGCTATGACACGAATGGCATTAGTGCCTTCGTCTCCATCATGCGCGGGTGCGACAACATGTGCGCATTCTGCGTGGTGCCGTTCACGCGCGGACGCGAGCGCAGCCGCCCATCGAGCAGCATCCTCGCCGAATGCCAGCAGCTTGTTGACATGGGCTACAAAGAGGTGACGGTGCTTGGCCAGAACGTCAACTCGTACCGCTCCCAGGAGGAAGGCGAAACGGTCAACTTTGCGCAACTGCTCGACCGCATCAGTCAACTCTCTCCCGAATTGCGTATCCGCTACTCGACGAGCCATCCGAAGGACTGCTCCGACGAACTGCTAGAGGTCCATGCCAAGCGGCACAACGTCTGCAACTACATCCACCTGCCTGTGCAGCATGGCAACACGGACGTGCTCCAGCGGATGCGCCGCACGTACAGCCGCGAGCAGTACCTCGACCTCATAGACCGCGCCCGCACCATCTGCCCCGGCATTGCGTTCTCGACGGATATCATTGCGGGCTTCTGCGGCGAGACGGAGGAGGAGCACCAAGATACGCTCTCGATGATGGCGCACGTGCGCTATGACCACGCCTTCATGTTTATGTACTCGGAACGCCCGCAGACCTACGCGGCCCGCAAGTACGAAGACGACGTGCCCGAAGCCATCAAGAAGCAGCGTCTCACTGAAATCATCCGACTCCAAAATCAGATCGCCTTCGAGCGCAACCAAGCCGAGATCGGCACCATCCAGACTGTCCTCGTCGAAGGCCGCTCGAAGCGCAGCGACGCCCAACTCTGCGGCCGCGCCGACAACAACAAGATGGTCGTCTTCGACCGCGAGGACTACCAGCCCGGCCAGTACGTCAATGTCCGCATCACCGACTGCACCTCGGCCACACTCATCGGCGAACCGATTGAAGCGACGACGCTCGCAGAGATGGCAGGGCTTGCTTCGCTCGCTTGAGGATGGGAGAGTGGGGGAACGAGGGAAAGGGAGAAACGGGGATGGTCAAGATGCTAGAGGTTATCTGTTCTGGCCAATTTGGCCCCGTGCGGCTCAGCATGCCTCGGGCACAGGTGCATCGCCTGTTCGGGGAGCCGGAAAACACAGCCAAATCACAACGCAAGCTGCAAGCGCCCGATATATGGCGTTATGGCACCATCGAATTATACTTTGATCCAGAGGGTCTCTTGAAGAAGATATTTACGGATTACCTAGATCCACTGGATGTAGGTGAGGGACGCCCATTGGACCCTTGGGTGCTTCGGAAAGGACTTTCAAGCAAAGAGGCCGCGGAAGCACTTGAGCAAGCAGGTATAGCCTTTTCAGCTGAAAGGCCAGCTTGGGGTGAGGGAACCGTATCGATCCTTAGAACGGCCACTGGGTTTGAGATGCTGTTTCAGGACCAAGCCGACATTATCAGCGACAAATTGGGCCTTCAGGCTGTAAGCTTGCAACGGGTTGATGCAACGCACTAAACGTCCCCGTTTCATATCCAGATACCTCCAAGTATCCAGAGTGGAACCCGAGAGGGCGCAGTCGAAGAGAGGAGCAAAGCGACTAAGCCTTGGCTAATCTGTGTGCGGCAAGGCGTTTCCCGAGGCGATACACGATAGCGTGTTAGCCAGATCCTTCACTGCATTCAGGATGACACGTGGGTACGTTTGCGCCGTTTCTCGCCAATACTGGGCACCCTCGTTACCTCATGGCCCCAACTGCATCTATCCTTGTTTTGCGCGCTCTCTTTCGCCCTTTCTCCCACTCCCCCTTTCCCCAACCCTCTTACAGCTCAATCCGCGCAATTTTGGGCGCGACTTCGGGCGAGGGGCTGTAGGCCACCCATAAGTCACCGCTTGCGGCATCGAGGACCATGTGGCGGATGAGGGCGCCGCGTGTCGGGCGTGGGTGCACGTCGACCTGTTCGGTGGCGAGGTCGAAACGGAGGATGGCATCGGCGGCGGCGGTGCCGATCCAGATGTGGTTGCGTGCGGCATCGACGCGGACGATGTAGGGCAGGGCGTCGCGGATGGGCAGTTCGTAGTCGGTGAACTGCTCGGTAGTGGGGTCGAACTTGGTGAGGCGGTTGTTAGAAAACTCGGGGATCCAGACCGTGCCATCCGGCGCGATGTCGGGGCGGCGTGGGCCGCTGAACGAGGTCGGCAGGTCGTAGAGGGTGAACTCCTCGGTGTTCGTGTCGAAGCGGATGAGGCGGCTCCCGACGAGTTGGGTTGCCCACAGGATGCCGTCGGGGCCGAGGCGGAGGCCGTAGGGAATCGTGCTGCCGCCGTCGTCCATCATCTCGGTGGGCACCTCATAGGTTTCGACTTCGCCAGTGAGCGGATCGAGGAAACCGATCAGTTCAGGGTCTTTGGTAAAGTGACCGTTGAACCAGATGCGCCCAAAGTCATCGCGTTCGATACTGTGCGGGTACATGCCGATGTCGTACGTCCGCCATGCATCACTTGCAGGGTCGTAGTGCGCAATCTGCTTGGGGCCACCGAGCAGGATCCACCAGCCTTCGTCGTCGACCGTGAGGGCGCGCGGATTGGCGAACGCGCCGGGGATGGGAATCGCTTCGTAGTCACCCGTGGCCGGGTCTAAGATGTGCATCTGCCCGGTGAGCATGCCTGTGATGAGGATGCGTCCGTCGTCGAGGAGGGCAAGATCGTGCGGGAGCCGGGCCGGGTAATCGTACTCGGTGATTTGGACAGCCTTGGTTGCTGCGGGCGTGGTATGGGTTGGCAATGGTGTGATCGGAGTCCCATCGCCTAGGTGTTCCACGAGCCAATCGGCGGTTGCCGCGGCATCGCGGCTTGGAGCCATGATGGGGAACGCGGACTGTGCCCCGGCAAACGCCAGCATCTGGTTCGTGCGCGTCAGCCATTCATCGTGGGTCTTTCGTCGGCCGTCGAGGTTGATGGTGCGAGCGTCGAACTGATGACACCCTGCGCAGTCGAGGATAAAGCGGCGCTTCGTTTCGCCATCGGGCAACAGGCTCAGGTACTGCGAACTCGGCGGCTCCTCCAATATCGGCACATCCACGGCATGCGTGTGGGGCCGATCTGCCTGAAAGCCAAGGACGGCGACAATGCTCACGAGGAAGACAGCAAATTGGAGGCGCAACATGGCAGGGGCGGGTAGATCCAAACGGCAGATGGGGCGTAAGTTTGCACGTCAATAAACCAAGCGGCCCGTGTGCTGTCCATGCACAAGCGTAGCACACGGGCAATTGCGCAACATTTGCCTAGCCCGATGCAGCTACCCAGCCACGTTACCCTCTGCGAAGTCGGCCCACGCGATGGGTTTCAGTTCGAAGCCAAGCCCATCCCTACGGATCTGAAGCTAAAAGCCATCAGCGGACTCGTTGTTGCCGGACTGAAGCGCATCCAAGTGACCTCGTTTGTGCATCCGAAGTGGGTGCCACAGATGGCCGATGCGGAGGAGTTGCTCGCCCGCTTGCCGCAACACGACGGCGTCACGTACACAGGCCTCGCGCTGAACCAACGCGGCCTTCAGCGTGCCTATGATGCCGGGCTCAAGGATGTAGACCTTTCCATCGCGACAAATGATCAGCATGGGCGTGACAACGCCAACATGTCGGTCGAGGAAGGCATACGGCAGGGGCTGGCGATGGTCGAATGGGCAAATGCGCATGGGTTGCGAGCGCAGATGAACT
>CAYYHN010000367.1:0-5320 GCA_964471245.1 uncultured Rhodothermaceae bacterium
CAGACGCTCGACATTGTACGCCTTTTTCCGGATCGCCTGCACGTAGCCGTCCTCACCGCCAACCGGAATGCCGACCTGCTCGCCCGACAGGCTTTGGAGTTTAACCCGACGTGCGTGGTCATTGGTGATCCCTCGCGTGAGCCTGAGTTGCGTGCGGCACTTGCTGGGACCAACATTCGTGTCCTCGTAGGCACGGAAGGCATGCTAGAAGCCGCTACGCTCCCGGCCGTGACGACCGTTGTCGCGGCAGTGGTGGGTTTCGCCGGGCTGCACCCCGTGCTTGCGGCGATCCAGGCAGGGAAGACCATTGCCTTGGCGAACAAGGAGACGTTGGTTGTGGCAGGTGAGTTGGTATACGACCTGCTCGCCAAGCACCAGACGACGCTCCTTCCGGTAGACAGCGAGCATTCGGCGATCTTCCAATGTCTTGTCGGTGAGCCCCACGCGGCCATCGAAAAGCTGATCCTGACAGCGTCGGGTGGGCCGTTCCGCACGTGGCCGAAGGAGCGCTTCGCCACCATCACCAAAGCGCAGGCGCTCAAGCATCCCAACTGGTCGATGGGAGCCAAGATTACCATCGACTCCGCGACGATGATGAACAAAGGGCTCGAAGTGATCGAGGCGCGCTGGATGTTTGACTTGCCCCCGGAGCAGATCGAGGTGCTGGTTCATCCACAGTCGATCATCCATTCGATGGTGGTGTTCAAGGATGGCTCGACCAAAGCGCAACTCGGCGTGCCCGACATGAAGGTCCCGATCCAGTACGCGCTGACGTACCCGAATCGCTGGCACGCCCCACACGAACGCCTCGACTGGACCCAAGTCGGCACGCTCGACTTCGAAGCTCCCGATTTTGATCGTTTTCCTTGCTTAGGCCTTGCCTTTGAAGCCTTGGAAATGGGCGGAACGGCCCCTGCTGTGCTGAACGCAGCCAACGAAGCCGTCGTCGCCAGCTTCCTCGATGAAGCCGTTGGGTTCCTCGATATTCCGCGCTTGATTGAATACGCGCTCGGAAAAGTGGCACAGAAGGTGCAGCCTTCGCTGGAAACGCTCGTAGACGCCGACCGAGCGGCCCGTTCTTGTGTCATGGATGCCATTGCGCGTCGTGTCTGATGTGTGCAGGGATCTTCTCCTGTAAGCAGGCGTCAGTAAGCAATTGCCGCTGTGGCACAGCTCACTTCACCCTTTCACGAAATCAATTCGAACCCGTGCAATACCGCGCATTTCGCGCTAACACGTTGCACGAACGTTAGCGCATGGCTTTTATCATCGATATCCTTTCGTATGTCTGGTGGGTCCTCCTCGCCATCATGATCTTGGTGTTTGTCCATGAAATGGGCCACTTCCTGTTCGCCAAGCTGTTCAAGATGCGTGTCGACCGCTTTTCCGTAGGCTTTCCGCCTAAGGTCGTGGGTTTTACCAAAGGTGAAACTGAATATGTGCTTGGGCTAACTCCACTCGGAGGATACGTCAAGATCGCGGGTATGGTCGACGAAAGCATGGATACCGACGAGTTGGCTTCAGAGCCACAACCGCATGAGTTCCGCGCTAAGCCGGTCTGGCAGCGCATCGTCGTGATTACTGCGGGGGTCATCTTCAATATGATCCTAGCCGCGTTCATTTACATGGGCCTAAAAGCTACGTACGGTGAAGCCTACGTACCTCCCGTGGGAGCAATCCATGTAGCTGATAGCTCGTTGGCTTACGAAATGGGAATGCGTACAGGTGACGAACTCGTCACTATTAATGAACGCCCGATTCGTCGCTTCGACCGTGAAACATTAGCCGATGTGCTAACAAGTCGCATGGTTGTAGTCGTCGACCGCGATGGGCAAACGTTAACGTTTTACGGCCCTTCCGATATCATGACACGCCTCAGTGAGTCAGACCAATCGCAGGGTTTTATGGGGCTTAGTTTTGATCCACCGCTTGTTGGGCAAGTCCTAAACAATTCGCCTGCTGATGCTGCTGGTTGGCAAGAGGGCGACCGTATTGTTGCAATCAACGGTCAGGCCGTACAGTTTTTTGCCGATCTGCGTGAGCAAGTACAGTCTACTGATGGGGGACCAATTTCGGTTACATTGCTGCGTACCGAGACGCCAGAAGATCCTTGGGATATGACCGGTAGCCAACGGATTGAGACGACCGTTGTGCCAGAGGAGGAAGCAGACCGCTATGTGGTTGGGGTCTTCCCGCAATTGATCATGAACCAGTATTCGCTGCCACAGGCAATCACTGCCGGCATCATGGACACATGGTACAATACCAAACTAATTGCAGTAAGCCTCAAGCGCGTATTCACCGGCCAAGAGGACTTTCGCAAGAATGTTGGGGGGCCTGTCATGATTGCCAAAGCAACTAAGGAAGCTGCAGAAGGGGGCCCATATCAATTTTGGAATATCGTAGCAATGCTCTCCATCACGCTCGCCATCATCAACATTTTGCCGATTCCTGCACTCGATGGTGGACACCTCGTCTTTCTGATTTATGAAGGCATCACCCGCCGCGAACCATCTTTGAAGTTCAGGATGGTGACCCAGCAGATTGGAATGTTGGTCCTACTGGTCTTTATGACGTTCTTGATTTTTAACGACATCCTGCGACTTTGATCTGTTTCCTCGCTTAGGGCGTATTATTCATCGTCATTCCATGGCTTCAGGCCCGGCGCAATGAGATCGTTTCTTTGATCTAAGCATCGGGCCTGGTAGCTTTTACGGATGGCGAAGGCCTGTTCCTTCACATGCATGGCATTCCGAGACAGAAGACTGACGTGGTAGAGCAAGCAACGATTCAGGAAGTAGCGACCGATGATGCGCGAGCCCAAGCGCTTCTGAAGGCTCGTGGTCCGCTGCCTGAGCATATCGCTGTCATCATGGACGGCAACGGGCGTTGGGCTAAAGGCAAGGGGCGTCCGCGCGTATTAGGACACCGTGAAGGCGTGAAGGCCGTACGCGATACCACCGAAGCCTGTGCCGAACTCGGTGTGCCTTACCTTACACTATACACCTTTAGCACTGAAAATTGGAACCGTCCGCGCAACGCAGTAAACGCGCTGATGGAACTCCTTATTCGTACGCTTCGCCGTGAGACGAAGACGCTTTTGGATAACGACATCCGCTTGCAGGCTGTTGGAAAGTTGGATTTGTTGCCATCTGCTTGCCATCGAGAACTGATGGAAGCGATTGAAGCGACGCAGAGCGGAAGCAGGATGACACTGACCTTGGCTTTGTCGTACAGTGGTCGTTGGGATTTGGAGCAGGCGACACGTGCCATTGCTGAAAAAGTGCAATCGGGCGAACTCTCGCCTGAAGCGATTACCGCCGATACGATCAGTAATCATCTCGTCACCGCAGGCATACCCGACCCCGACTTGCTGGTACGTACTAGTGGAGAGGTTCGTATTTCGAATTTCCTACTTTGGCAACTTGCGTATACCGAGATTCATATCTCTAATGAGTATTGGCCTGCATTCAGGCGAAATCATCTCTATGCTGCAATCGAGGATTTCCAGAACCGCGACCGACGTTTTGGTCTCGTTAAATCCGCCTGAATGGTCTAGGATGGCGAATTGCTACCGAGCAGCTATACGAAATGGCTTGAGGCACACGTTTGATAAAAGTACCCTCATGTTGCAGCTAAGTGATGCGCTGTGTTTTGGGGGCTACGTTTGCCCCGCTCTCACCGGAAACCCGGCTTCTCTGCCTGCCGTTCATGTCGGCCGTGCTTGAACAAAACTGATAGCTTTATATGTATCTCCGCTCTGTTTGTCTGCTGTTGATGCTCGGCTTGGCTTGGCCAGCCGATGCGCAGGTACCTTCGCCTACGCTTGCAGCCAACACACCTAGCGCTTCCCCCAATACTCCGTCGCGTCTACAGATAGAGTCGATCACGGTAGAAGGGATCGAGGGCGACTACAGTCCTGGTTTTATCCAGCAGATTAGCGGCCTTACGGTTGGTCAAACCGTTCTCATTCCCGGTGATCCTGCATTCGCAGATGCTATCCGCTCGCTTTATCGCCTCGGTATGTTTGCTGATGTAAAAGTTGTTGAAGAACGGCGTGTTGGGGATCGTGTCTTCTTGGCAATACAAGTGCGTGAAGTTCCTCGCCTTGCAGACTATACGTTCTCAGGTGTCAAGAAAAGGCACCGCAAAGATTTACAGGACGAAGTTCCGCTTATTAAGCGTCAGCCGCTTCGCACAGGTTCGGTTGAGCGTGCCGTGCAAGTCATCGAAGCATTTTTCGCTGAGAAAGGCCAGCCCTTGGCTACGGTCGAAGTGAATCGCGTGGAAAACCCAGACAATACAGTGACCATCGACTTCAACATAGATCGGGGTCCCAAAGTGGAGGTTGGCGAGGTAATCGTTCGTGGCAATGAAGAGTTGTCGGATCGAGCTGTTCGCAAGGCCATGAAGACAAAGCCAGATACATGGTGGCGGTTCTGGAAGAAAGCCAAGCTCGACGAGAGTCAGTATGAGACTGATTTGCAGGCTGTAATCGCGCGGTATAATGAGAATGGCTACTATAATGCGCGTGTGGTGAAAGACTCTGTTGCATTGGTGAATGACGGTGGCAAGCCATACTATGCCATTTATTTGGATGTTGAGGAAGGTCAGCAGTACCACATTCGCAATGTAGAGTGGGACGGCAACACAGTCTATCCGGACGAGTTCTTGACGGAGCGTCTAGGACTGAGTGAGGGTGATACCTACAACGGCTCGGTACTCGATGAAAACCTCATGGGTAACCGCCGCAGCACAGACGTTAGTAGCCTTTATATGAACCAAGGCTACATGCGTTTTCAGGCGGAGCCTCAAATTCGGGTAGTAGGTGAAGACTCGCTTGATCTCTACTTCGATATTTTTGAGGGGGATGTTTACCGTTTTGGCAACGTGGATATCGCTGGCAACCGGAAAACTCGGGAGCATGTGATTCGACGTGAACTCTACACTGTGCCGGGGCAAACATTCAGCCGTGAGTCGATCCAAGAGTCGGTTCGACGCCTATTACAACTGAATTATTTCACGCAGGAGTCGTTAGCACCAGGGCCGGGCATCAATATCAATGAAGAAGCCAAAACGGTTGATTTAGCTTACAACCTCGAAGAAACCGGAACAGATCAATTAGAGCTCTCGGGTACATGGGGGCGTTTTGGCTTGGTACTTCAACTGCGCTTCACGTTCAATAACTTTGCAAGCCGCAATATTTTTAAGAAAGGCGGATGGCGGCCCGTACCGACAGGCGATGGTCAGAAGCTTTCGGTTGGTGTGCAGACCAACGGGCGGTTCTCCTGTGGCCGCAACGGTTGGGTCGCACTCAACA
>CAYYHN010000368.1:0-5319 GCA_964471245.1 uncultured Rhodothermaceae bacterium
CATTGGCCCTTAACGAAACGCTCGCACAGGATACGGCGCGGGTTACCCTGTCGGTGCGTGACGTACCACTGCGTACGCTTTTGCAAACCGTTGAACGTCAAACCAATCTGCGCTTTGCCTATCTGGACACCTTAGTGACACCGCATACTGTTTCCATAACTACTACTGAGACACCTTGGCCTGAGGTACTCAATGACATACTGCCTCCCTTGGGGTTGGCATGGACGCAGGTTGGGACCACGGTGGTACTACGGGCGGCGGCGCTTCGTCCTGTACAGCATACCTGGCGTGGTCGCGTAGTTGACGCACAGTCGGGTGTACCGCTGCCACTGGCAGCCGTCTTGCTACCGGCACTGAACCAAGCCACTGTAACCGATGCCGAGGGTCGTTTCGAGCTAGCTGACCTGCCGCTAGGTCCGCACGTGGTGCATGCACGTTACCTAGGCTATGCGGCCCTGACCGATACGCTGGCAGCCGATGCGAGCCAGCCGGTTCGGTTGGCGCTTATGCCAGAAGCCGTGTCCATTGGGGCGCTGGTGGTTTCGGCTGAAGTGCTCCCGCAACGCCAAGCCGCAGACACCGCTGCGCTCACCATGCTCATACCCGAACGCCTAGAACGTTTGCCTGCCGTCGGCGAGCCAGATGCCATGCGTGCGTTGCTGACGGTGCCCGGCATCAGCCTCAGTCACGACGCCAGCGTCGGCTTGTTCATTCGCGGCGGCACACCGGATCAACACCTCATCAGGCTGGACGGCATGACGCTGTACCACATCGACCACCTGTTCGGCTTTTTCAGCCCTTTTAATCCTGATGCCCTCCACACGATTTCGCTGTACAAGAGTGGCTTCCCTGTCGCATATGGTGAACGTACCGCCAGCGTCATTGACCTCGCCGGATACCCGGCCTTGGATCAAGCATCCGCTACGCCTGCACGTTTGCGCTTACGCACCGGGTTGCTGAGTGCCAGCGCTGCTGTGCGGGGGGGCATCACACCGCGCTTAGATGCGGCCCTTGCCGTGCGGCGTGCCTTTACCGATATCTGGACAACACCACTCACGACCACGCTCATCGATGCGACGACGGGGCAGGATGCGCAAGAAGACGATGAGTTGCGAGATCGCAGCTTCACGTTTGCGGACGTCCACGCTGCGCTTACATGGCGACGTACGGCCACCGACCGCTGGGCGGTGCATGCCTTCGCCAGCCATGATCGCTACGATCAGCTTGAAGAGGGAGATGATCCCTTTGAAGGCGATGCTTTCACCGAACAACTGGCATCGCGTTGGGGCACGCGGGCGGCAAGCCTCCGATGGCAACGGCAGTGGTCAGCCCGGCTACGCTCTCAGGTCACCGGTACCCTGTCGCAGTACCGAACGACCTACGACGGAGCCTACTTCGAAGACGATGACCCACTCTATGAGCGTGACCTAGTCAACCGCGTGCGTGAAGGTGCGTTGCGTCTTGATGTAGCGGCAGCCCTCTCGGCCCAGCATCGTTTAGATGTTGGGGTATCCAGAACGGATGTGCAGATTTTTCTGCGTGAAGATGAGACCGATGGACGCACGCGTACCGAGCAGTACGAGGCGCTGATGGCCGTGTACGTGCAGGATACATGGACGCCGCACCCATCCGTCACGTTGACGACGGGGTTGCGCTTCACCTATTCAACCGAACGCGACCGGCGCTATCTGTCGCCACGGGGCGCGGCAATCTGGCGGCTTGGGTCGCGGTGGCAGGTGCAAGCATCGGCCGGGCAGCACCATCAATGGGTAGGGCGGATCGTCAATGAAAACGTGCTCGAAGGGCCACGCGACATTTGGAACATCTTGCCCGATGAAGCGCGCAGTCGCCACGCAGGACTCGGCGTCCATTACCAAGGCGCAGTCCGCACGGCTACTGTCGACGTGTATCGCCAAGCAATGGATGGCGTCGCTGTCTTTTCAGAGCGATTTGCCGATGATCCCAATCTGTTTGAGTTCTTTGGAAATGGCACGGCGTACGGCATAGAAACGAATGTGTCGCAACGCGCAGGTGCTGTAGATCTGCGCTTGGCCTATACGTACAGCCGCGTCCGCTATCGTTTCGATGATGTCAATGATGACGAAGCCTTTCCCGCGTTGCACGATCGCCCGCATGCCTTCAAGGCAACGCTGGAGACAACACGTGGACCTTTTCTCGCAACACTTTTTGGCGTGGTGCAATCGGGTCGGCCGGTGACGCCGGTTGCGGGCACGTTCCTACTCGAAAGCCCAGATGGCGCTGAGATCTTTGGCATCCAGCCGGGTGCACGCAACAGTGATCGCTTACCAACTTATCAGCGGTTCGACCTCAGCGTGCATCACCGTGCACGTGTGGGCACCACGCGTTGGACCACCACGCTCGCGCTGTTTAACCTCCTTAATCGTCGCAATGCATGGTACCGACAGGTCGTTGTCGATGATGGGCAGACAGCGGAGCAGACGGTGACCATGTTGGGTTTTTTGCCATCCCTCACCTTTCGGCTTGATCTCCCATGAGGTTGCTGCTCACCATAGGACTCTGCACGATAGCCCTGCTTAGCACGGCTTGCGATACGGCGCCGGCCCCGGATTCCTCGCCGGGGTTGCTGGTCGAGGCGTATCTGTATTGGCCGTCGGAGGTGCATGCCGTTGTGGTTGGGCGACCCGTCCCGCTTGGGGGCACACCAGACGCCAGACCAGCGAATGATGCACGCGTTTGGTTAGGCGTCGAACAGGAGGCCTTAGCGCCCATGACAGCCGAAGGAGGCAACGACGGACGTTACATTGTAGACGCTAACCGGGTCCCCTTGGAAGCGGGTGCGGAGTACGCCTTGGTTGTGGAGCATGATGGGCAACGTCTCACGGCATTTACCCGTGTCCCGCCACCACCTTCTGGTGTGCGGATGGAGCCTGATGCCCGATCCGAGCCACTCGACGTGGATCGCTCAGATGAAGACGCAGAAGACCTCATCTTTATGACGTGGACGCTCCCCGATGGTGAACTGACGCCGCATCTCATTCAGGTCGATCACCCTGAATTCGGACGTACCTTTGCTTCCCCAATACACTGGGATGGCGAAGGCACGGTCGAACGAGAGGCGTTTCCAGAGGCAGGCACGTATCGGCTCTGCCTGTACCGCACCACGGACGACCTTGTCACCTTCGAGCAGAATCCCCAAGCCCGCCGCCTGTATGTGGTGCCGAGCAATGTAGAAGGCGGTTTCGGTGTATTTGCCGCCCTGCATGGTACATGCTGGCCGATCACCGTTCGCTAATTGTATGCGTTATGGATATCCGAGAGCCTGAACAACTCATCCTGCGCCACTTGGCAGGCGAGACGACGCCTGACGAGGATGCTGCGCTTATGGCGTGGCGCAATGCTGCACCTGAGCGCGCCCAGCAGTTTAATCAATTGCACGCACTCTGGGACCGCACTGCCCCCAAGCGGCATCCGTTGCCCGTTGATATTGGCGACGAATGGGCACGCTTGCAGCGCCGCCTCCACGCTCCGCCTGTCATCCCGCGTCGCTTGCGTCGATTCCAATGGGCAGTAGCCGCATCTGTTGCTTTACTTATCGCTGTTGGCGTCTGGTGGCAGCTCCGCGAACCGCCCGCCGTGTCACCGCAGATGGCAACAGCACCACCCGGCACCACACTGGCCGTGCCGCTCGCCGATGGCTCGGCAGTACAGTTGGCAGGCGGTTCCACGCTGCGCTGGGAGGATATCGAACGCGGGGCGAACCGCACCGTCACGCTCACCGGCGAAGCTTACTTCGACGTTGCTTCAGGAGAGCGTCCGTTCATCGTCGAAACCGCCACGGCGCATGTCCGGGTGCTCGGTACTGCGTTTGCTGTGCGCACACAGCCGACGGGCACGTACGTCGCAGTGCGCGAAGGACGCGTTCGGCTGCAAGGAACCGGCCCAGAACGCCCCTCGCTCGACCTCGCAGCAGGCGAAGCTGCGGCTCTCCAAACAGAAACAGGACTGCGACGACTCAGCAGCGAGCAGCAATCGGCGTCCCTTGCATGGCTACAAGGGACGCAGGCGTTCGAACAGCGTCCACTCGCCGAAGTCGTGCGTGACCTCAGCCGATACTACGGACAACCCGTTCGCCTCGCCCCAACAGCCGACAGCACCCTCTCCGTCACGTTCCGCGTCGAGAATGACGCCCTCGCCGATGTCGTCGAAATCTTAGCCTTAACCGTAGGCTACCAAGTGATCCAAGACAACTCCGGCTTCGTACTGCGCCCGCCGACGCCCTGAATCAAAAGCCCCGGCTCCTGCTTTGTGCAAGAACCGGGGCCTGTGCTTGAGAGCACTTTGCGGGTATCGCAAGAATCGAAAGGGTTGATGTTGATTGCATTGGGCACGACGTTGGCATCGAGCCCCGAGGGCCAACAGCCCATAGCCAAGGGCTGCGGCGCTCAGCAACGAGGTATTCGAATGCCATCAACCCTTTCGAGCGCCGCTATATTATCTGACTACAGCCAGCCGTGCAACGAATTGCCGTTGCGGCGTCTGTAGGCGAATGAAATACAAGCCTGCTGCTATCCCGCTGAGGTCGATGCGTACGGTGTGGGCGCCACTGCTACGTAGGCCCTCGAAGATGGAGCGCACGGGCCGCCCTGTGGCATCGACCAAAGAAAGACGCACGCGGCTTGGGCCCCCCAGCGTGAACGGGATCGTAGCGTGCTGATGTGCCGGGTTGGGGTAGGGCGTCTGCAAGCCGCTGGGCGCGGATGATCTGGGGAGCGGGCTTGTTGAGGTGCCTGTTGTTAGTCCCGGAAGTACAGGCAAGGTGGCAAAGGAACGCCCCAACACCGCCGCGGTGTCGGCGGTCGACAAGCCAAACCAACCGCTGAGCACACTCGCGTAGACCTGGCGATAGTCGTAGGTATGCCGCAGATCGCCCAAGGGGTCGAGGTTGGCGAGATCAGGGAGGCCGCCGACGAGGCCACCTTGCACCTGGGGCCCAATCAGGAAGAGCGGGGCGGCGGTGGCATGGTCTGTGCCCTGTGCACCGTTTTCGGCGAGGGTGCGACCGAACTCCGAAAATGTCATCAACAAGACGCGTTGATCCAGCCCATCGACAGCGAGGTCTTGCATGAACGCGTCGATGTTTTGGGCGAGGGTCATCATGAGGTACGCATGCTCATCGGCTTGGAACGCATGCGTATCGAAGCCACCCAGCGAGACAACGTAGACGCGCGTCTGCAATCCACCACGGATGAGGCGGGCGACGCTTGCGAGTTGGTCGCCGAGTTCGGTGTCTTCAGGGTACGGTGTCCGGTTTTGCCCCGTACTGGCGGCTCGTTGTAG
>CAYYHN010000369.1:0-763 GCA_964471245.1 uncultured Rhodothermaceae bacterium
CGCCACTACCACCGTTGTTGGCGATGCCAAACATCGGCCCATCGTGCGTATCGATGGCGATGTCGTCAATGTCGAAAATGCCCGTGGCTCCACCTGAGTTGATGACGACGTAATCGATACCTGTGCCAAAAGCGTTCGCGATGACTTTTCCTGTTGAGGTGTTGATCTGGATGAGTACGTCATCAGGGTTGGGGTTGCCCGCGCGGCGGTGCGCTCCGAAAAGGGTACCTGTGTTGGGGTCGAAGCCAAGTGCGTCCACATCTGTGATGGTAAGAACGCCTTCGCTACCACGCGCCGTGCCCATGCTGCCAATGAGCGAAAAGGTGCCCGTCCCAGCAAAGTCGAGTGTGCCTAGGTCGCCTGCATTCGCTGCAAAGATCTGGTCGGTGCCGGGCCAGTACGCAATCGCTTCGATTTCAGATACCGTTGTGGAGCCGATCAACGTCTCCGCGCCCGTAGTCCGAACTACACGTGTCAGGCTGTCGCTGGAATCAGAGACCAAATAGCATGTGTTGCCCGACGCGCTCGACAACGAAGAGGCCGTTCCGTACGCGCTGGTCGGTGTCAGAAGGACGAGGAGAAGAGCCATCAACCCGAGTACCCACATGAGTGGGGAGAGGGCAGGGCGTGTGGTAGCAACTGTGGCTTTCATTTCAGACGGGGTCACATGCATGTTCAAGTTGAGATGCGCTACGGGGGGACGCAATCATGTTCACGCGTGTCAACTTGTATGCCGTTGCCGAAATAGGCTGAAAATGGGCTC
>CAYYHN010000369.1:783-5304 GCA_964471245.1 uncultured Rhodothermaceae bacterium
AGCTGTGTTGAGATCAGAAGGAAGCAGGATAGCTCGTGTCGTTCTCAGCCTGATACAGGGGCGTGAGATGGCCATGGCTCATGGAATTGGGAGAGTAATGCCGTACCTTCGGATGTTCATCATGGGTACCCACGTCTGGACCTTTGTTCTGATGTTGAGTTGCATCCATGAAATGGGGAGAAGACGAACCGTTGTAGAGGTGTTTGCTAGCCGTCTTCGAAGCTTCAACTCCTCAAGCCCGAACAGCTACGTCAACACTTGTGATAGATTCTTGCTGCACCACCATGCGTCTGAGCATTCTCATCATATGCCTCCTGCTGGCGTGTCAAGCAGAAGCACCGGAGCCCCAACAAGTGGCTCCGGCACCAACTCAGCCCACACGCGTGCTGACCGGAGCTGAACGGCTCGTAGAACAAGGCTTTGCGCCTTTATCTGGGAAACGTGTGGGCCTTATCGTGAACCACACGGCGATGGTCGGCGATACGCATCTGATCGATTTGGTCCATGCCGCGCCGGAGGTGGAATTGGTCGCCTTGTTTGGTCCAGAGCATGGCCTCCGTGGCGAAGCCGATGCTGGAGAGAAGGTCGACGATGGCGTTGATGACCGCACAGGTGTGCCCGTGTATAGCCTCTACGGCCGCACGCGCAAGCCCACACCAGCCATGCTCGAAGGCATCGAAGTTTTGGTGTTTGATATTCAAGACATCGGCGCGCGTTTCTACACCTACATTTCCACGATGGGACTTGCCATGCAAGCGGCGGCGGAACAGGGCATTCCGTTTATGGTACTCGACCGCCCCAATCCATTGGGGGGCACCTACGTCAGTGGCTTCATGCTAGAGCCAGCTTTCACGTCCTTCGTCGGGCAGTTCGCTATCCCCGTAGTACATGGCATGACGGTTGGCGAGCTTGCCCAAATGGTACAAGGCGAACGCTTAATGGACGGTCTCGCCTCACTCGATCTTTCCGTTTTGGAAATGGAGGGCTGGACGCGGGTTACGCCATGGGAAGCAACGGGGTTACCGTGGGTCCCCCCAAGTCCCAACATCCCTGACGTAGAGATCGCGCGCATCTACCCCGGCGCATGCTTCTTCGAGGGGACGACCGCCAGCGAAGGGCGGGGCACACGTACGCCATTTCGTTTACTCGGTGCACCGTGGGCCAACGGCGAGGACCTTGCTGCATCCCTCAATGCGGTAGGGTTGCCTGGCGTTGCGTTTGCAGCCGCATCGTTTACGCCGGTGTCCATCGAAGGCATGTCGGCCAATCCCAAGCTGCGCGATCAATCACTTGCTGGCATTTCCTATCGCCTAACCGATGCAAACGAGTTTGACCCGGTCGCAGCTGGTATTCATGCCCTCCACGCGTTCTACCACGCAGCGCCAGAACGCAATACCTTCTTGAAAAAGGACTGGCTCGGAAAGCTTGCGGGTACGGATCGCTTGTATGACATGCTTCGCCAAGGTGCGACGCCTTCAGCGATCATCGCGGCGTGGGGAGATGACGTAGCTGCGTTTCGTGTGCAACGTAAGCCCTATTTACTCTACGAATAGCCTCAATCAAGTGTTCTTGCTGCCGATGGGTGACGAGCAACGTATACAACGAAATGAATCCTCGGCCGTGCTGGCGCGCAAAGCGAAGCGCTTGAAATTGGTCGAGCGAATTGGCTACGGGTGCACGATTTCGGCTGGTCTCATCGTCATCTTCCAATCAGGCTTGTCATTGCTCTCTACCGCCTTAGCGGCTGCGGGCGTTTGGATGACGCTGGAAGCGCAATCTCGCTTGAAAAAAAGCAAAGACGATGCGCTGTAGCGCATAAAAACCTAATCGTTACGTCATGGCCGGCGCAAACGATAGCGCTTGATGCATATCCCAATGCTTGCCACTGTGCTTGAGTAGCCAGATGGCGGAGGTCGAAAAGGAAGCTTCGAATGGGGCCGTCCGGTAGTGTGCCCTAGCCTCATGAAAAGCCGCTTTTCGCAAGTCTCTTGTGGCTATAGTCATGTGTGGATGTAGCCCATCGCCACGATACGGGGGCGGTATGTCTAACGTGCTGCGTAGCGTCGGGAGGAGCCGTTGGTGCAGGGTAATAATCGAGTTAGGATTGGCGATGCGGACAAAAATCACCCGAGGCGCAAAACTGTCAAAGCCGTCAAGTTCGATATGAAAGGCATGCTCCTTTGCGGCGGCAGCACCCAACGTTGAGAGCAGGCGCGGTTCCTCGCGTTCATCCCACCAAAACGGCATTTGTAGCGTGATGTGGGCTGGAGACTTAAGCGCATGTTTGGCACCGAAGCGGTCACGGATGTCTTCCTTCAATCGTTTCACGCGAGTCCGCAATGCTTGGGGAGGAATAAGCGCAAGGAAGTAAAGCTTTAAATGATCCGCTGCCATGTTTGAATGCAATGCACGCTTTGATTCGATGTCGATGTCAAAGATATGCCCACGGATCCGGCTGTTCGGCAGCAGTTTTGGGAGCTTGCAGTGCAGATCGGTCCATGGCTTTTTCAAGCGTATTTGGCGTGCGGCGTTCCTTCTTGTCGATTCGTTGTTGAATGTGTCGCCAGATGATGACAGCGAGGTAAGGCAAGAGTGCGAACCAAAACAACGGGCGGGAAAGGCTGATGGATTCGCCACGCACATAGAATAGTAGGTCTGCTAGGATACTGGCGAACACGGCTACACGAGCAGCATCACCACGGTGCAATGCCCAGCGAAGGAACGCAACGATAATAATGCCATGCAAGAGTAGTGCGAAGGGCGCGCCCCACCAGCCGCCATTCAGAAACGCCTCGGCGATGTACGAAAACCCGAAGCCGAAGCCGTTGGCGGCCCAGTCTGGCTTCATCGTCCACGCGAGCCACGCACCCGCCTCCGGGTATGGCGAATACACATCGATGATGGGAAACGCATTTAAGAAACTCCGAACATAACCCATGCCCCATTCGAACGCACGCACCACGGGTACGAGGTCGATGGTGTAGCCTACGGTTATCAACGTGCTGCCCATTTCGCCGATAATCGTGACGATGGGGTTTTCGATGGAGGTATACGTCTCGATCAGGGTTGGGATGGAGAAGCGGTCGGCTCCTGTGAGGCCTCGTACTTGGCGAATCAGAGGGGCAACAACAAGGAAGAGCACGGCACCAATTCCGCCGACGAGGCCAATCGGAAGCTTGCGGATGGTTACGTGCCACAGCCAGGTCAAGGCAATGATCGGGAGCATGGCTTCGGCGCGCTTTCCTAGAAACATGTATGTAACGGCATAGATTAGTACAAGTCCGATGGCAGCCCAGCGACCAACGCGGTTGTGTTTACTGCCCGAAACCAAGAAAAACACCCCAGGGAGGAAGAATTCCCGCATCAAGGTCAACACAGTGCCTTCCGCAGATTCGATGCCGCCCGGCTGGTAGAGCGCAAGGTAGCCCCCTCGGAGCACGGCCTCGACGGCATCTCTGACATCGAGCAACAGTGGCCCCAGCGCAACCAGGATGAGGACCCAACCGATGTAGCGTTGCGGAGCTGTATGATGCTCATCGGTGGTAAGGGGGACCGGCGCTTCATTCGCCCTGATGTTGAGTTGCAGCAACGCCCCAAGGTGCACGAATGCAAAGCCAAAGACCACCATCGCCAGCGTCTGCATCAAGGTCTCATCAGACAACTCGTGCAAGAGCGCCATCTGCTCGTCCATCCCGATGAGCACGAGAATGGTGTAGCCACCGTGGAAGGCCATCGTCATGGCAATGAAGAGCGCGTACGGGTTGAACAGGTTGCCCCACACCCACTTCCACGAGATGAGGCACCAGACGAACAAGCCAACCAACGTGAGGTGCAAGGGCATCAACAGCGATGCGGGATCGGAAGCAGAAATGACTTGGGCGAGCAGAACGCCGAGTAAGGTGAGCACAAGACCTACATGCATCAGCAGCACGATCCGCCGAGCGACCTCCACCGAGACGAGCGGCTGGGGCGGCTCATCTGTGGGGCGCAAGAGTTTTCCGCCGTGCAAAATCGAGCGCATGAGATGGGTATGATGTGATTGGATCCTGTATAGAGACTCAACCTGCAACGCAAGTTGGGCGATATGCTGCTACAGGTATCGACTTTATTGTCCGATACCTAAGAATGCAGGGTCAGAAGCCGCTCAATCAAGGCTAAATCAGCAGAAGCGACTGGAGCCCAACTTGCTGGCATCGTTTCTGTACAGACGCACGCCAGCCTCACGACCGTTGAACCGAACGAAGCTGCGTGCATGAAACGTATCGGCCAAGGACTTCAGTACACCGTCTATGCAATTGGGGACCGCGTGTATAAGCGGCCTGCATCGCGCATGGAAATCGCTTGGCGCACGCTCAAACAACGGCCCAAGTTGTTGTGGCAACCTCGGGCGTGGCATGCGAACATCGAGCGCATGGCGACGCAGCGTAGGGATATCATCGAAGCCTTCAAGCAACGTGGCCTCTACCGTGAGTTGTTTGGCAATGCGGTGTTTAACGGTGAAGCCATCTGGCAGGATCTGCT
>CAYYHN010000370.1:0-5293 GCA_964471245.1 uncultured Rhodothermaceae bacterium
CCAACCTTGCGTGGCGTTGGTGTGCAGGATGTCGAGCGCGGCTTGGTCGGCTCCGTAGAGCAGGTTGAACTGGTCGCTGTACGGACGGCCGGGCAAGTCCCATATCATCGGGCTTTCGATGTTGCTCGTGTCCTCGTATGGGATGTAGACATCTGCTGTACCCAGCAGCTTCTCCTTATCGACAGGCAGCTCAACCTGCGCAGGTCGCCACGGTTGGATCTGCAGGTCTTGGATCTGCTCGTCCGACATCGAGATCGGTAGCGGGGCCGAATCGCGTGACGCTTGGTTCTTGAGCTGGTTCACATACCACGGCGTGTTCAGCAGCGACAGGTTGACCACGCGCACATCGCGCCGCGTTTCTTCGACCTCTTGCAAGTACCACAGCGGGAAGGTGTCGTTGTCGCCGTTGGTGAAGACGATGGCGTCGTCCTCCAAGCTCATCAGCATGTTGTACGCATAGTCGGGTGCAACGAACCGGCCCGAGCGGTCGTGGTCGTCGTAGTTGACGTACATCATCTGCAACGGCACTAGCAAGAGCACACCTGCAATGGCGAGCAGCACGCCGTTGTTAGCCGTTTGGGCACGCTGCTTCATGGCTTCCGCAACCAACTGGATGATGCCCGTCGCGCCAATGCCCACCCAGAAGCTAAAGGCGAAGAAACTAGCCACATAGGAATAATCTCGCTCCCTCGGTTGGAGTGGCGTCTGATTCAGGTACAAGATGATGCCTATCCCCGACACAAAGAACAAGATGAGTACCGCAAACGCGCGTCGCCAGTCCTTCATGAAGTGAAACGCAAGGCCTATTAAGCCGAGCAGCAGCGGCAGGCCGTAATACGCATTCTGCCCGGCCCGTTCACTCGGCGTCTGGAAGTAGTATTGTTCTACCACTTGTTCAGAGAAACCCGCATACGCCGGTGCATCCTGTGCATCGCTCGCCTTGCCGACGAAGTTCCACATGAAGTAGCGCCAGTACATCCAGCCGACTTGGTACTTCCAGAAGAACTCGCCGTCGGAGTTGTACTGGCGGTAGATGATGTGGTGGTTCGGATCGGGCGACCAGCGGCGTGGGAACCATTTGTCATCCTCACTGGGCCGGTTGGCCCGGTCGTCCCACGAAGGTCCACGCACAATCGGCGTGTTGCCGTATTGCTCGCGCTTCAGGTACGACACAATGGCTTCCGTCGTCTCGGGGTCGTTCTCATCGATTGGCGGGTCGGCGGCGCTGCGGATGAAGATGACGGCATAGGTCGAGTACCCGATGAGTACCATCACGATGCTGAGGGCGATGAGGTTGGCCGCCTGCATCCGCCGGGTGTGGGTGTACCAGACGCCAAACGAGACGACGGCAATGAGCGCCATCACGAAGAACAACGGCGCACCGCTCTTGCCTGCTACGTCGGGCAAGACTTGAATGATGCCCGGATAGACGGCCACAAACGCAATGCTACCCACGACGCCCGTCAGCACAATGCCGATCCACGTCTGACGCATCGTCCAGTCGGGCTTCTCGATCTCCGTGTAGAAGAAGATGAGTGCGATGAAGAACAGCGCCAACAGGTTCAGCAAGTGGACGCCGATGGCGAGGCCAAACATGTACGCAATCAGGATGAGGTAGCGGTTGGCTTCGAGGCCAAACGGATGGAGGCCACCTTTGAGGAGCGTCTCTTCCGTTTCCGCCAGATCTTTCCACCGCAGGATAAGCCAGACGACGATGGCTGTGAACAGCATCGACAAGGCGTAGACTTCGGATTCGACGGCGTTGAACCAGAACGAGTCGGTAGCGGCGAAGGTGATGGCTCCAATCACGCCACCCGTGAGCGCTGCGATGCGGTCGGCGGTGGTCCATGCTGGCGCTTTTCCTTGCCATTCGCGGACGAGGCGGACGATGATGAGGTGCGTAAGCAACACCGTCAGCGCGCTCGAAAGCACCGACACCATGTTCACAGCCAGCGAGACATACTCCATCGGGATGAACATGGAGAAGAGCCGCCCGACGAGCATGTAGAACGGTGCGCCCGGCGGGTGTGAGACCTGTAACTGGTTGGCGATGGCGATGAATTCACCCGAATCCCAGAAGGACGCCGTCGGCGCGACCGTGAGGACGTAGAGAACGAAGGCGTAAAGAAAAACGGCGGCTGCTACAAGCCGCTCCGTCAGTTTCCAGTTCATGCGAGGTGTCAGGCAAAGATGCCGCTGCGGGCAATCCGTTACGCAAAAAAGGCGGTGGGTATCGGTGGGCTACCAACGCACCAAAGCGTATGCATGTTCGGCCTCCGATTTCCTTTAACATCCCAAAAGGGCCGAAATATACGACCCCATATGCAGGAAACAGCCGCATTCGTCGGCTCTTCGCACAGCCTGCATCGGATGATGTCTCTTTAACGCGCCAACCTGCACCGTTCGTATGCATCTTCACCAGCGAACGGATATTGTAAATTGCCGTACGCTGCTTCTCATATGGACGTGTACCTTCTCCATGCGTTTGTGGTGGTAGGCAGCGCCTTGTATTTGTATGGGACGCCCTGTTTCTTAGAGGGCGTTGAGGATTCTGACTTCGGGCTGCGCGAGGTGATCTGGCGGTCTATCCCGGCTTCTTTTGCGTGCCCGTAGCGCTGCTACGAACCCACAAAACGCGCCCGGCTGTCCTCGCCATCTCACGCCGCTCGCCTGCGAATCCAAAACCTCAACGCCCTCTTAAGGCATCCACTACATACTGCTACAGGTCTCTCCAACTCATATGGCCAACGTCTTCAAGAAGCTCGGTGAAGGAATTGCCGATTTGTCTCAGTTACACGTCCAGACGTTCACAGGCTCCCTGAGCGCCGTCGTTGACCCGGATTCGGGTTCGCTGATTGCTTGGGATCAGCTCATTGATGAAGCTAAAAACGCGGGTACCGTCACGTTGGTCGCCGCAACACGTGTCAATTTCGATGGTGACACGGCGCTTTTTATAGCAGAAGATGCGCCTACCTCGTTGCTCGCGATACACCAAGAAGCCGTCCTTGCAGCGCAAGATGTGCGGCAGGGTTTGGCTGAGGCGTTCCGCGGTGCCCTCGGCATTGACTAGTCCGGCTAGCATAGATCCTCTGCGTGGGTGCCATGCCGCCTTCTTCTTTTGCTTTCCCTGCATTGGCCGACCTAGACGAAGCTGACCGCCTCGATGCGATGCTGATCGCCGTCGACGAGGCGGACGCAGCAGGGGTACTCGCACCAATGCCGTTGGCTCGGAATGATGTGGCACGAGCAGAGGAGATTCCGGCCCGCCTCAACACCGTCCGGTTGCGTCTCTACTTGCTCGGATACTTACGAAAGAATCGTTCCTTGGCACGTCCGAATGCTGCACTGCGCCGCGCACTGCGGCGGTTTCAGGAAGATGCGGGCCTTGCCGTCGATGGTTGGGTGGGACCGCAGACGTGGACGGCATTGCAAGAGTTGGTGGGCTTCGAGCCGTTCACCAATCTTGCCGCTTGGCTCCCCGGCGACGGCGCACATGCACCCGAGACGCTACGCCCGGCACTGCTCCGTGCCATCCGGTTGCGGCTGCATGTGCAGGGACTGCTGCCCAACCGCCGCGTGCGCAAGAACGAAAACATCCATGCCGCGCTCGCTGCTTTTACGGGCATCGCAGCGCAAATTGGCCTGACGGAAACGCCCTTGCCTGCGGCATTCTGCCGCGTTACGTTGCAAGCGCTGTTCGATCAAGACGCGTTGGTGCAGCGTTTGGCCTTCGTCGATCCTACAGCACTCACGCCCCAAGCCGAGTACCATGTCGCGCGGTTCATGTTGGCGCAGGCCAAGGTCGAACTGTGGCTCTACGGGTACGATGTGGAGCCCGATGGGCAGACGAAGAGTATCGTCGCTAAAGCCAACGGTGCGATGGCGTTTCATTTGAAAGATGACGAGCCTGCCCTGTACCGCGCCTTGCAAGCCCACTGGCGCAACATGGGGCTCACGGCGCAGCAAGCCCGCCGTGCCGCCGATGTACTCGAACAGGCACCGCATCGCTTGGTCAAAAACCTGACGGAGTTGTTCAAAAATCTCCTTTTCGCGGAACAGCAAGCCACCCCTGTGGCCGATAGCGCATTGGTCTATGAGCACATCGTGATGTTGCCCCCGGCCGACCAGCAAAGCGTTTGGGCACGTGTCAAGAACCTTGGCAGCAGCATCTGGGATGGTGCCCGGCGCGTATTGCGCTGGTTCAAGGCGCTCGTGCACAAGGGCATCACCAAAATGACTGCTTGGGCGAAAAACCTCGGGCGGCTCGCGTTTCGTTACGCGAGCGATGCCTTCGCGCCCGTCCGCCGTGCCGTGGGCTGGGTAGCCGAAGCCGTACGCTATCTGGGGCCGCGCACGTTCCCGAATTCCAGCCCTACCACCATCTTCATCCGTCGCGACGCTGACTTCGATCTGAGCCTCTACATCCATCCAGACGCCGATCCCGCAGCCGTTGGGGCGCTGATGCGCACGTTCCGCACGCAAGCCGCACGCTTCCGGCTGGGGGTTCGCTACCTCCGCTTGCTCGTAGAGGCAGGGCTAGATATGTTAAAGCGGGCTGCGATCAGCGGATGGCTCGGGTTGGTGCTCGTGCTGGTACGCTTGTACCGCCGGTTGCCGTCCTTGCGAGCAGCAGCACAGCGGTTGCGAACCGCTATGGGTAGCGCATGGCTTGGCGAGGTGTCCTGACAAATTCCTGTGTACACGCGTGCGATTCATGGCGTCTGCCTGCATCTCAGGGCGTTGCCATTTGACGAAGCCCTTTCCCTAGGCTATGTTGCGCGCCCTTGGTTGATCCATCCGTGCATCCATACCCACCACCTGCTGCTGATTCATGAACGCTCTTCGCCCTGCATTGCTGCTCCTCCTCGGCGTCTTGTTGGCGCTGCCCACCGCTGCCCAGAACCGCATGCTCCCCGCCGACACGATGATCGTGTCGCAGCACACTGTCACCATCAAAGGTGAGCGCGTGCCCTACAGTGCGACGGTGGGGACGCAGCCCGTCTACGACAGTGATGGCAAGACGGTCGCAGCGCTGTTCTACACGTTCTATGAGCGCACCGACGTGCAGGACCGGGCACAGCGGCCGCTGGTCATCTCGTTCAACGGCGGCCCTGGCTCGGGCTCGCTCTGGATGCACATCGGCTACACCGGGCCGAAGCAACTGATCATCGATGAGGAAGGCTACCCGATCCAGCCCTACGTCGTGCGAGACAACAGCGAGTCGATCCTCGACGTGGCGGACATCGTGTTCGTCAACCCCGTCAACACGGTCTTCTCGCGCATGATGGAAGGG
>CAYYHN010000371.1:0-5277 GCA_964471245.1 uncultured Rhodothermaceae bacterium
CGCCCTACACATTGGAAAGAATATGATGGACGCATTCCCGGCAACAACCGCGTAGACGAACTCCTTGATTGGCTTGACTTGCCTGAAGATGAACGGCCTCGCTTTTTGACCCTTTACTTTAGCGAGGTTGATTCGCAAGGACATCGGCATGGCCCTCAATCTGATGAGGTTGCTCAGTCTATAGCTAATGTGGACAGATTCGTTGCTCGCCTACTTGAAGGACTGCAAAACCGCGGCTTAAAGGATACGACTAATTTGCTCATCGTCTCCGATCATGGCATGACCACCATCGATAAAGAGCGTGTGATTAACTTGGCTGACTACATCGACTTATCTACGGTCGATATTGTGGATGGAGGTCCCTTACTCGCCCTTCGCCCTATGCCGGGAACAAACTCAATTGACGTATACAATGCGCTGAAAGATGCACACCCCCGCTTGGCGATATACCAAAAGGAAGACGCCCCAACCAGGTGGCATATTTCTAATCATGCTCGTACGCAACCCATCCTAGGTCTTGCCGACGAGGGATGGTCAATCAATACACGTGGAGGTACATGGGAGCCTCGCGGGGGCACACACGGCTATGACAACACCTTACCATCGATGCACGCTTTTTTTGTAGCCTATGGCCCAGCTTTTAAGCGCGGTACAACGGTACCACCATTTGAAAACATAAATCTTTACAACCTGATGGCGCACCTTTTGGGCATCGACGCGGCACCAAACGACGGTGATTTTGCTATAGTCGAACCCATGCTTCGTTGAATCACTTTGCTCCAACATGAAAAATCGACGTCGCCTTTTGCTTCTTAGCAATTCTCGCAATCCGGGTATGGATTACCTAGCGCATGCAACCGAAGCCTTCCGTTCATTTCTTGGTGCAGAGGTACACAACCTAGTCTTTGTCCCATTCGCCGGTGTCACCTTTAACTGGGATTCATACACCTCAAACGTTGCCACTTTCTTTGACTCATTGGGGTATACAGTATCATCCGTCCATCTGACGGGTAATCCCATAGCAGCTGTGCAGGCTGCCGATGCCGTATTGGTAGGTGGCGGCAACACGTTTCACCTACTACGAGAATTATACAACACAAGACTGCTTGCAGCGATTCGTAATGAAGTGCTCAAGGGAAAGCCTTATATTGGCTGGAGTGCAGGCTCTAATGTCGCGTGCCCGACCATCTGCACAACTAACGATATGCCTATCGTTCAGCCCCCATCGTTTGAAGCGCTAAATCTCGTCCCTTTCCAGATCAATCCTCATTACACCGATGCCCATCCACAAGGGCATCAAGGTGAGACACGAGCAATGCGACTTGAAGAATATACAACTGCAAATCCCGCTGCTAAGGTCGCAGCTTTACCCGAAGGAACGTGGCTTCATGTAGAGGATGATCGCATTTCATTGCATGGCGAATTACCATTGCGATACATGCGTCATGCCCATCCGACAACCCTCCACGATCCCGGATCAGATGTAGGATTTTTGCTATAACAAGACCTCTTTATGAGAAGAGATCGGCGGCGTCTTCGTAGGCTTGCGCGATAAGCAATTTTACTGTATCCGGGTTGAGATTGTACCGATCCTCGGCGATGGCTAGAATTTGGTCTGTTCCATCATACCGTTGGCTGTCGCGCATCAGGGAAACCATAGCTAGCGCAGGATCTTCGTCTTCAGGCTTACGCCGTACGTGATGGGCTGCTATCGCTTTTGCGAGATACAAAGGTAAATGCCATGCTTTGGCCATGTGTGCACCAACAAGGGCATGGTCAAATCCTATTTCTTTTCGCTCCAAGGTGTACAAATTGCTATCGGGATCGCGCTGATATTCACGATAGAGTTGGCTGTAGGCTTTTTGGTGGCTCTCCACGAGTACGGGAACAGCTAAGTCTTGCAACAAACCTGCGGTAAACGCTTCTGATGAGCCCTTGGGATTGAGTTCCTCAGCTAGCAGGCGAGCTAGGCTAGCGCGACGAGCCGAGGTCTGCCAGAATTGAGGGCTATTGAATCCATGCTGAGGACGCGGCAATGATTGCTTTACGGCGACTGACACAATGAGCGCTTCGACCCGCGAGCGTCCCAACATGGTTACGGCTCGACCGACATCACCCACATTGTGGGCCAATCCAAACGCTGCAGAGTTGACGGTCTTTAAGAGCCGCACGCTCATACCTGGGTCGCGCTCCATCGTTTCCGCAATTTCGGTTAGACTTGAGTCAGGATTACGGAGCTTCCGCATCACCTCCATTACAATGTTGGGGAAACTTGGAAGTTGGTACCCTTTCAACATCCGATGCAAGATCTGCTTCGAGTCCTGAGGTGCCTGCTTGTTTCGAGCTGACTTGTCTAAGGTGCGTGTAGGCGTTTGTGCTGGGGCTTGGCGATTGCGAAAACGATTGAGCATGGGATTGCGTGAGGATTATGCTGCGCGACGTGCAAATTTGTTACTGAGGATTGAAAGCAATCCACCCAGCATGATGTAGCCCGTAATGACTTCCATCATTGCTATAAGTTGAGCAGTTGCTGAAAGGGGAATGACATCGCCATACCCTAGCGAGGTTAGGGTAACGACGCTATAGTAGATGGGAGTCATCCAACTCGAATGGCTGCCGTAATCAACGGATACAACAGTGTAAAGGGCAGCGAAGCCAAGGATTACCACTAGAATCCAAATGCACCAACGCAACATACTTCGCCCACAGTCGCTGGTAGCCCACCACAACCAATACAACACCTGGTTTAGTCGCCCACTACTACGGAATTCATTGAGGTAGTTTTGGTCGGCAATAAAGCGCTGGAGTTGATACGCGCCTGTGAAGTTAATATTGCGTAGATCTACCCCTACCCAATCGGCTGATCCATAGTGCTGTACATGGTTGAGATAGCCGCCACGCAGATCGGCAGCACGGAAAATGGCATCTTTCACATCAGCAAATTCAAGATTTGCTTCGCAGAGTGTAGACTGCGTCAGGTCAGCTTCGCGCAAATCTGCTTCTTGAACCCGAGCATTGCGCATACTTGCGCATCGCAGATCGGCATGATGAAAATTGGCACCACTTAGCAAAGCATCATCAAGACATGCATTGAAAAGAATAGCACCAGATAGATTAGCATGGCCAAGTGAAGCGAAGCGCAGATTTGCACCCGTCAAATTGGCCTCTTTGAGTGAGGCACCCGTCATTTCTGCAGCTTCCATATCCGCCCCAGCCAAATGTGCCTCGTTTAAGCATGCTCGAAAGAACATGGCCCCTCGCAGATCTTTACCGGAGAGGTTCATTCCTGACAGATCACAGCCCGAAAAATCGAGCTTACTCAGTTCGTCCGTCGATTGCACAAACAAAGTGAGTTCGTTCTCTGACATGGAAGCCAAAGAAGACCGACGTTCAGCAATGGTATGTTTGATTGCGCTGGCAGCCATCAACGGAGGAGTAGGCTAATACGTTCAGCTTATCGCAGTGCTTGATAAAATTCTTTTGCATCTTGTAGCGCCCTTGGGATCAACTCAGCAATCACCTCTGGTGCTATACCATGTTGTGCACCTTGCTGAGCAATACGCTCCATCCCCTTTTCCACATCACTAGGGCGTAGATCAGAAACGATGCGAACTGCTGCTGCCACATTGACTCCAAGCGCTGTGCCATGATGCCCAGCCACGGCGTCTATTAGATCAGGAGGAAGTTGCCACTTTCGCGCCATTAACTTACCAACGCTGGTATGATCGAAGCCCATGAAAGCTCGTTCGGCTTCAATAAGGTTGAACATTGGATTTTGGAGATATTGCTGGTACAGACGACCATAACGCTCCTTGTGCAAATCCACTAAAACCGGTACGGCCATATCTTGAAGCAGTCCAGCCGTAAAGGACTCTGTTGCGGTTCCAGGATGCAATTCTTCAGCAAATGCGCGCGCGAGAGCAGCACGCTGAGCAGCTAACATCCAAAAGGCACTTGCATTGAACCATGGTGTGTTCTTGATGGGCAACATGTCACGGACAGCTACCGATACTACCAGCGCCTCAACGCGAGCACGCCCCAAAAGACTTATGGCATGCCCAACATGGCTGACATTCTTTCGTAGCCCAAAAGCAGCCGAGTTAACCATTTTAAGAACACGGATGCTGACACCAGGATCGCGCTCTAGCATCACGCCAATATCAGTTAGCGCTGCGTCAGGGTCTTTGAACTTCCTCAGCGCATTCATGACAGTCTCAGGGAAGCTGGGTAGGCTATACCCCTGTAAGACATCATTTAGTGAGGCTGCAGTGGGTGCAGGCTTCGTGATAGCTGCTGGTTTTTTGGCTCGAGTCGGCCGTTGCTTTTTTTTAAAGAGGCTCAGCATGTGTCTACTACAACGTTGGTACGCACACGTTACGACACCTGGAAGGGCGTAAGTCGCTGGCTGCTGTGTATGAAGGAGCATCCAGCAAGTCCATGGGCGGAATCCCAAGTACTCCCTTATCGTTTCGGTTGGAAACCTGAGTTCCTTAAGCGGGCATAGCGAGAAGATCCTAAAGAATAGGCCTACACAATCGTTATCTCCATCCGTTCTATGGGGACCCGTACCTATTCCTTACCCGTTCTCATAAAAACGTCGTTGGCGCATCCAGTTTTCATGCGCAGTTCGGACGTTACGCATGAAGCCTTCTAGCTTGGGACGCTTCACCGGGCTTTTTCTAAATCGTTTTCGAAAGGCTTCTAAGTCCAACTCTAGCCATTCACGTAATTCCGTGTCAGGCAACCCTTGACGCGGGTGATACCTAGGCTCGGATGTCGGCTGCTTAAACTTATTCCAAGGGCAGACATCTTGGCAGATGTCACATCCAAAGATCCAATTACCTGTTTGCGCTTTTAGATCGTGCTGGATATCGTCACCGCGGTGCTCAATGGTCAAATACGCGATACATTTATTTGCGTCTACCGCATATGGCTGGTAGATCGCATCCGTTGGACATGCATCAATGCAGCGAGTGCATGTACCGCAGAAATCAGGTATGGGCCCATCGATAGCTAGCGGCAAATCGATGATGAGTTCACCAATAAAGAAGAACGACCCAAGGTTTCGATTGATGAGATTCGTGTGCTTACCCATCCACCCGAGACCACTCCGTTGCGCCCACACTTTATCAAGCACTGGAGCTGAATCCACAAACGCACGGCCAGAGATTCCACCAACTTCTTCGTCGAGCCAGTTGTAGAGCTCAAAGAGGCGTTGCTTCATCACGTCATGATAATCATCACCCCACGCATACCGACTGATCTTTCCGAACTGTG
>CAYYHN010000372.1:0-5274 GCA_964471245.1 uncultured Rhodothermaceae bacterium
TAGGCGGCTCTGCTGGGGCGCAACCCACAAGGACCAGCACAACGATGAGGGAGACAAACAACAAACGCAACATGATTTATACCTAGGGAATGTATAAGAATACGGTCCAGATTACCACATCTCGCTGTGGTCGTCAAGCGGTGAGTGGGGAAAGGCCCCCATCCTGTTGCCCCTGTGTTAACACTTTCAAGCCTGAAAAGCCCAAGCCGATAGCTGGAATGTTCCTACCCTCTGATTACAGTTTCTATACGTACAGCCATCAACTATGCGCATTCGCTTCAAAATATTCAGCATCGCTTTAGGCCTACTTGCTCTGATGGGGCTGATCCTGTTCTTCCTCACCCGCGTCAATGGTGCAATCCAAGAACGAGATGATATCCGTCTTCTAGCCGCCACAGTCTACCAGATCCAGCGTGAGACCGGCGAGCTTGAGTTGCAACGCGACAAAACCCACATCTCACGCATCGACTCCTTGTTTGAGGCCTTTGACATTCTACTTGCGCCCTACGTTAACAATGAGGAAGGAAAAGCTCTGTTGGCCGCTCGCAACCAATATGGGCAGGTCTTTGACGACTTTCGCCAAGCGCTCGAGGCACGCGGCTACTCTGAAACCGAAGGAGCCGAAGGGACGCTCCGCAGACAAGTACACGCTATCGAAACGATGGTCGAGGAAACGCATCAAGAACGCATCTTGGTGCAGATGCTACAAGCCCGCCGAGCCGAGAAGGATTTTATCATGCGCCAGACTGACAAGTATGTTGCGCGATTGGATGCTGCTGTGGCGAACATCAAAGAAGTCACTCGCACATCGTGGCTACGCAATGACGTCAAGGAAGAGATCTACTCGTTAGCGGATGAATATCAGTTGGGGTTCCATACACTCGTCGAGGCCGTATATGCCTTGAAGGCTGCACACGACTTCCTGTTTTCAGCTGATGGGGACTTGCAAGAGGCCTTGGATGCTAAACTTCGAACAGCCGAATTGCATGCCCAGCATATGCAAAACTGGATCTACTTGGTGGTTGGGGGAGCACTCGTGTTTGGCCTCATCTTCTCTTGGCTGCTTGCATCTAGTATCACCCGCCCCATGCATCGCCTGCAGATAGCCGCAGAACGCGTAGCTGCTGGCGACTTCGAAACAACGGTCACTATCACACAGCGCGACGAGACCGGATTCTTAGCGGACAGCTTTAACGCGATGACGACTCAACTCCGTACTATGGTCGCGTCACTGGACAACGAACGCGCTCACAGCGAATCGATAGCCGCCGAAGCCCAAGCCGCTGAAGCACGCATCGCCGAGGAAAAGCACGTCCTCGACGCGCACGTTGCCACATTACTTGAGGCTATGCATCAGCTCTCCTCGGGCGACCTTGCAGCGCGCATGCCCCCGACCGTGCATGAAGCTATCGACCGGTTATACCAAGGGTTCAACACCGTCGTGCAAAAGATTGACCATGTAATTACCGATGTACAGCGCAGCATTATCGATACGGTCGACGCCACCACGGCTATCAATGCTGCCAGCGACCAGTTAGAGCGTACTGCCCGTCAACAAGCCGGCCGGGCCACGTCTATGGCTACCCAAACCAACCATCTCGCCGAGCTCGCGCAACAAGCCGTAACCCAGTCCGAATCCGTTGACCGACTTAGCACGAGGATAGCAAGCGCGGTATCCGCCGGGCGCACCACGATGGCGCAAACGATGGACAAGATGAACCAATCAGCCTCCTTCATGGCAACCTCAGCCGATGTCGTTGAGGAACTTGGTAACGCAAGCGACCGCATCGGCACAGTGACGGCCGTCATCCGAGAAATTGCGGAGCAGACCAACCTGTTGGCACTAAACGCAGCCATTGAGGCTGCTCGTGCCGGGGAGCAAGGCCGTGGGTTTGCCGTCGTTGCCGATGAGGTGCGCAAGCTCGCTGACCGTACGGCGACGGCCACCCGGGAGATTGAAACGATGATCTTAGCTATTCAGGATAAGACATCCCAAACGGTCTCCTCTATCTCAACTGGCAATACAGAACTGCAAACGGGCCTTCGCCTTGCCGAGGATGCGTGGCAAACGTTTGAAACCATTGTGGATGACGTAGCCGAGTCCCGCACAGAGGCCGCCAGTATGGCAGAAGCAAGCGCTACCCAAGCACGGCTTGCGGTTACTATTGCCCGCGCTATCGACAACATTGCTGATGATGCTCGTTTGTCACTCGATGGGATTGCATCCATTTCAGATGAAGCTGCTCGCCTGCATACACGTACCAATGGCCTCCAAAAACAAGCTGCCTTCTTTCGTCAAGGCAAACCAGCACATGATCGTGTGGCAAGGTCCCGCGCAGACGCTAAATCAGCACAAAGTCGGACGGACGCATCAGTTTTTTAAGTTCAGGCGGCAGCCCGAGATGGTCATCAGCGAAGCCGCCTAGCTCATCCAAGGTTTCGTTAGACAGGAGGTCTACGACTTGCTCCAAGGCAGGTCCCCCAATCAAGCAAGGTGTATGTGCCAACACGATATCCGAACCGATACAATAGGCAACCATCTGATATTCGGTAAGAGACTCGCGTGGAGTGCCATCAACCATACACTGCGCTAACCATGGATCGAGCGACACCTGTGGCTCGGCAAGCAACGTTCGCGCTCGCCCTTCATAGTCGACATGCTCGCTGAAAAATGCATCGATCCGCTCTAATGATGCTGCCGAAAGCTTGGTGTAAAGCGCCTCGTAGCAACTTAGGCACATGGCATACTCAAAAACCACCTCCTTTGCGCGCAGGTCTGGGATTTGACGCACCGCACGTTCGATTAAATATGCCTGATCCCCCTCAAGCAATGCACAGCCGCACGAGATACAATTCGTGAAGGGAGCCCCGGTCTCAGATGAAAGAAACGGCGCACGCAAGGGCATCAGGCGGGGCAACATAGTCATAGGTGTGTAGTTCAGCGCCAACTGAGATTTTAGGCTCAGAAATATACACCTAGATACACGGCACACCAACCCTGTCGCCCTAATTAGAGCGGATCATTGGCCGCCAAACGATGGAGGCTAGCAGACTTCCACACGGGCGAACGCACGGTTACTGCTGGCAGCACCTCAACAGGTAACACGACGTAGAAGGTTGTACCAACACCTACTTCACTATCCAGCCAGATACGCCCCCCCATCAGGTTGACCAAGCGCTGGGTGATGGCTAGTCCAAGCCCCGTTCCTTGAACCCGGTTCAGTTGCTGAGGATCTGCCTGATAGAATGGGTCAAAGAGATTAACTTGCTGGGCCGGTGAAATGCCACAACCGGTATCGGAGACAGTAATGCGCACATGGTCCCAGCCTTTCTCTGGATGCGGCTCCGTATGGAGATTTACCGCAACATGTCCTTCTGTCGTGTATTTGATGGCGTTTGAAATCAGATTGTTGAGAATCTGACTGAATCGCACGTAATCACTGCGGATTTGATCAGGCACTGCGAGGCTTGCTTCGAGCCGCAACTCTAAGCTTTTCTCGGCAGCTTGATGTGCAAACAAGGCAATCGCCTCTTGTGCCACAGCTAAGGGGCGAACAGGGCGTGTATCAACCTCGATACGCTGGGCTTCCATTTTTGAGAAATCAAGCACATTGTTGAGCAGCCCAAGCAACGTTTGGCTACTCTTCTCAATGATACCAAGGAAGCGTTGTTCACTAGCTCCATGAATTACGTCCTTAAGTAACCCAGTAAAGCCAAGGATGCTATTAAGAGGCGTGCGAATTTCGTGGCTCATGTTCGCCAGAAAAGAGGCCTTTCGCGCGGCCACAATCTCGGCCGCATTCCGCGCTTCCACCAGACCTTTTCGATGTAGGTATTGTGCCGTCACGTCTGTATAGAGGTACACGCTCCGTCCATGCGCAACAGATACAGGTAGTTGTTGTTCACGTAGCCATTTAGGCTCCCCAATGATCGAGTCGCACCGAAGCACGCGTTCGCCCAACGGCAAGCAGCCCAACACTCCAGCTTCAATCACAGGCTCTAAGATCGCTTCTAGTGCATGTCCGACAAGCGATTGTGGCGCTTGGTGAACAAGCTGGGCAAAGCACTTACTTGCACGTACGATGATGTTGGCCTTGTCACATTCAAGCACAGCAACATCCGACCAAGGAATTGATAGATACGCAGCGGTGCCACTTGGACTAGTAAGCGTGTACTCCATGGGATTTTGCGTAGTTGACGGAAGTGTGTGTACTCCTTGCTTGCTTTTAAATCTATCAAAACTGCACGATGCAATACGTCAGGAAATTCCCCAATCCCAATCTTTCCCACAGAAAAAATCGCTATCAATCCTAACGTAAAACACGCCCATTCCAAAACACTAATTACCAAACAAATATACACTTACACCAACACCTCACCCTACCCAAACCCAAGAGAATACCCTCATCCTTACCATTAAATTACATCACGACCGCTCGCCATCAACAAAGGAACAGCTTCACCAGCGGCATCGTTCGATTTCGCATGCTAGACTTCAACATTGTATCCGATCATCACCGGGTGCACAGCGGTGTCTATCTCGCCATCCATCTGTAAATCTCATCCAACTGATGCACATCGCCAACCTCAAGCTAGGGCCTTACCCGCTTTTCCTTGCACCCATGGAAGACGTAAGCGACCCACCATTCCGTATGCTCTGCAAACGGTATGGGGCTGATATGATGTATACCGAGTTTATCTCGTCAGGCGGGCTGCTCTACGAAGCGGCTGGTTCGATGCAGAAGCTGGACATCTACGAAGAAGAACGGCCTATTGGCATCCAGATCTTTGGTGGCGACCTCGAACAAGTGCGCGAAGCAACGCGCATCGTGGATTCGATTGCGCCCGACGTGATTGACATCAACTTTGGTTGCCCTGTCAAGAAGGTGGTGTGCAAAGATGGTGGCGCGGGCATCTTGCGCAATTTACCCAAGATGGAAGCCATCACGGCTGCTGTGGTTGAAGCCGCGACACGACCTGTGACCGTGAAGACGCGCCTTGGGTGGAACGACCAATCGATTCGCATTTTAGAAGTCGCTAAAATGCTGGAAGGCGTTGGTATTCAAGCATTGGCCGTGCATGCCCGTACCCGTGCGCAGATGTACAAAGGTAACGCCCGATGGCCATGGCTACGTCGAATCAAGGAAGAGAGTGGGATGACGATCCCACTCATCGGCAACGGTGATGCGTCTACACCGGAAAAAGTGAAGGCGATGTTCGACGAAACAGGTGTCGACGGTGTGCTGATCGGGCGGGGGGCGATTGGCAATGCGT
>CAYYHN010000373.1:0-5272 GCA_964471245.1 uncultured Rhodothermaceae bacterium
GTTCGATTGCTCGACATACGTCAGATCTCGATTAAACCGACGGATGGCCATAACCGTTGGCATCGCCATAGCAGCAAAGACGATGAGCCCAGCGGTTATCGTGCCTAAAACGGCCATGCTTCCAATGCTCATCAGCATCCCCAGCGCTGCGCCTTCGAGGGCTGACCAGTACGAGCCTTCTCGCACACCGCTACGGTGGCCTGCCGCATACACGCCAGCCGCTAAGCCAACGGGATAGCCCACAGCCATGCCAAGCAGAAAGCCCCCCAAGCCACAATAGAATGTTTCTTCGCAATTTCGAGTAGAAATACCAACACCGACCACGGCACCAATCGCACCAGCCCCTCCTCCAAGAAGATTGCCAAGGACCACTTGTGCCAACTGACTGGGCGGCTCAGGATTAGCTTGTTGCGCCAACGTATATGGTTGCGCTCGAAACGACAATGCTTCCATCGTTGTTGATTGAGCAGCGAGTGGTTCTGCCAGCAGAAGAAGCAAAAGTACAAAGATGTAGTGCATCAGTAGCATTGGTTTGGTTTTCCGAGCTAAGGCTACTTCATAGCACGAGTTATCGCAATAGAAAAAAGGGATGCCCTACGTGTGGACATCCCTTTGCAGCAGCAATCAAGACAGGCCAAGCTACCGACTGAGGTACAGATTGCGCATCTCGTACGGCGTTTGGAAATGCTTGTCCGTTAGCTCTTCGATGAACGCGATGGCCTCTCCTGTGCTCTTCATCTCAGGACCCAGTTCTTTCGGGACTTCTGGAAACTTATCCCAAGAAAAGACCGGTTTCTTGAGCGCATAGCCTTCTAGCGTCGATTCCAAGTCGCCACGGTCGCGGAAGGTGGCGAGTTTTTCGCCAAGCATGACCTTGGTTGCGATGGCGGAAATGGGCACGCCTGTCGCTTTCGCAATGAACGGCACCGTCCGCGAGGCGCGCGGGTTCGCCTCAATCACATAGACCACGCCATCCTTGACGACAAACTGAATGTTGATGAGGCCTTTCACCTTGAGGCGGCGCGCAATCTCGACGGTGTACCGTTCGATGGTCTGAATGATGTGATCCGAAAGGTTGTAGGGCGGCAACACGGCCGTCGAATCGCCCGAATGCACGCCGGCCTGTTCGATATGCTGCATCATACCTGCGATCCACACGTCCTCACCATCGCTAACGGCATCAGCTTCGACCTCCATGCCGCCTTCGAGGAAGAGATCGAGCAAGACGACATTTTCAGGCAATAGGCGATAAATCCGGTTAACGTAGTCTTTCACTTCATCTGAGTTAATAGCGATCCGCATACCCTGCCCGCCCAAGACATAGCTTGGGCGTACCAGGACGGGATAGCCAATCGCTTCGGCCGAAACCACCGCCTCGGCTACGCTGGTCGCTGTACCATAAGGTGGGAATGGGATTTCCAGCTGCTTCAACACATCGGAGAACTTGCCACGATCCTCGGCCAAATCCATTTCTTCGTAAGGCGTCCCGAATATCTGGATGCCGTGCTCAACAAATTTCTCGGCCAACTTGAGCGCGGTTTGCCCACCCAGTTGGAGGATGACACCTTTGGGCTGTTCGTGCTCGATGATGTCGAGGACGCGTTCCCAGTAAATCGGCTCGAAGTACAACTTGTCGGCTACATCAAAGTCCGTCGAAACCGTCTCGGGGTTACAGTTGATCATGATGGCTTCGTAGCCCATCTCATGGGCAGCAAGCACTCCGTGTACGCAAGAGTAATCGAATTCGATGCCTTGGCCAATCCGATTTGGACCACTGCCGAGGATGACCACTTTTTCTTTGTCAGACACCTCGCTTTCGTTGGCCGTCTCGTACGACGAGTAGAAATACGGCGTTTGCGCGGGAAACTCACCGGCACAGGTATCTACAAGCTGGTATGTGGGCAGCACACCGAGCGACTTGCGGTAGGCTCGCACGTGGTCCTCATCCACGTCGTCCTGCACGAGAAACGCGATTTGCTTGTCCGAGAAGCCGTAGCGCTTGATCTCGCGCATGAAGGGCTCGTCGATCTGGTCGAGCATGCACGCCTCAATTTCCCCTTCCATCTGCACCAAGTCATGGATTTGGTACAAGAACCACGGCGTGACCTTGGTAATGTCGGCAACCTCTTCGACTGATGCGCCTAGCTTGAACGCATTTCTTATCTGCAACGTACGGTCCCAATACGGCTTGCGTAGCCGTTCACGCACCTCGAAGCGGTCCGCAGGCTCGCGGTCTGCACCAAGGCCTGCATACCCGATTTCAAGGCTCTGCCACGCTTTTTGGAGGCTTTCCGTGAACGTCCGCCCAATCGCCATCACTTCCCCGACGGCTTTCATCTGCGTAGTTAGTTCCTCATCGACGCCTTCAAACTTGTCAAAATTCCAGCGAGGTATCTTCGTTACCACGTAGTCGATAGCAGGCTCGAAGCAAGCGCTCGTCGTCCCTGTCACGTCGTTCGGCAGCTCATCTAGCGTGTAGCCGACTGCGAGGCGCGACGCCACTTTGGCAATCGGATAGCCCGTCGCTTTCGAAGCCAACGCCGACGAGCGACTGACGCGTGGGTTGATCTCAATCACGATCATCCGCCCGGTGCGCGGATCATAGGCAAACTGGATGTTGCAGCCCCCAGCGAACTTACCGATGGAATTCATGGCCTTGATGGCCGCATCGCGCATGTTCTGGTACTGCTTATCCGTCAGTGTTTGCGAAGGAGCCACCGTCACCGAATCACCTGTGTGGACGCCCATCGGATCGACGTTTTCGATGGAGCAGATGATGATGACATTGTCGTTGTCATCGCGCAGCAGTTCGAGTTCGTATTCCTTCCACCCAAATAGGCACTCCTCGATCAGCACCTCGTGGACGGGCGAAATTTCGAGCCCGCGCGTCACCATCCGGTCGAACTGATCGGGAGACCAAATGATGCCGCCGCCTGCACCGCCGAGCGTGAACGAGGGCCGGATGACAACAGGCAATCCACCCAACTCCTGAGCGATCTCTTTCGCCTCAAGCAAGCTCTTTGCCACACGGCTCCGGGCCTGATCGATGCCGATACTCTCCATCAGGTCACGAAACTGCTGGCGGTCTTCTGTAATCTTGATGGCGTCGATGTCCACGCCAATGATCTCGATGCCCTTCTTCTCCCAGTATCCACGTTCGTTGAGCTTGTCAGCCAAGTTCAACGCCGTCTGGCCGCCCATCGTAGGCAGCACCGCATCCGGCTGCTCCTTCTCGACGATCTCCATGATGGACTCAGGGGTGAGTTCTTGGAGGTAGATCGTATCCGCAGTGACTGGGTCGGTCATGATCGTGGCCGGGTTCGAGTTGACCAGCACAATCTCGTACCCTTCATTGCGCAACGAGCGTGCGGCTTGGCTACCGGAGTAGTCGAATTCGCACGCCTGCCCAATGATGATGGGGCCGGAACCGATGAGGAGAATCTTTTTGATATCAGTGCGCTTAGGCATAATGGTCGCCAGTATGAAAGCGTGAGGTTAACTTGAAATTTGGGCAGCACTCGTGTGCAAGGCCGCTTGTATGTGCGGCACAAGCGCAGCGAGCGCTTTCTGCATGCCGCGCGCATCCATGTGGTACGGATCGGCGGCGAGGTAATCTTCGGGGCTGAGGAATGCGCGCAAATCGACCAGTACGACACCGGACGCTTCGGCCCATTCAGCCAGAAGCTGTTGGGGCACGTCATCCGTGGGTTGGCTTGCGATGAGTTGGTCGCGATGAGGAAAGACCGCCACGACGAGCGGCACACTTCGTGCGGTACTCCACGTTGCAATCGCATCGAGATCAGCGCGGTGAGTGGACCATGAGGGTTCGTTAAACAATGCGCGGAGCGGCTCGTAGCCATGCTGCACACGGTACGTCCCGAGTTGATCTTTCAGCCAGAGGAACAACAAAATCCGCTTGCGCAACCAGACGTTCGCACGTTGCAGCGCGGACAAGGCTGATGGCTGAGCAATGCTGGACGTCTTCATCGGTAACGGGTCGTTCAGGCAATACCCCAGCACGAGCACAGACGGTGCAAGCCAATCTCCTTCCCGCTCCAGCAATGTGCGCTGGTGCGCGGTCCCATACCCGATAGCTGCCGTGTTCACGATGCGTACGTTCGGGTACAGCAGTGAAGTAAGCTGTGTGGTGGGTGCATCGTCTTCTGTAAGTCCAATGCCAAACAGAATGGAATCGCCGAGGAGCACCACGCTTTGTTCACCTGCAGCATGTTGAGGTCCGCGAAAACCGTCTGCATTCGTTTCCACCGACACATTCCACACCTTGCCCTCAAAGTTGGGCGTGTTTCGGTAGAAACCTGTAGCATCAGCGTCTGTTACGATGGCGGGTTCCGTGATGCGTAAGGTCAAATCATCGGGGGCTGCGAGCCGCGTGAAGCCTTCCAGCACCACCAACAGCAGCAGCGGTCCCCCAATCAGCACGATCAGGTAGAAACCAAGCGTTTTGACCCTTCGAAGCCGATCCACCACGTGCTTTAGTTAACGGGTTTGCAGTTTGACGCCGCGATTCGCCTCGATGTCTTGCAGAAACGAGCGGAAGAGGTAATGACTGTCGTGCGGGCCAGGCGAGGCTTCAGGGTGATACTGTACCGAGAGCCCAACGAACTGCTTGAAGCGCAGCCCTTCGAGGGTGCCATCGTTGAGGTTGATGTGCGTCATCGAAGCGACGTCGTCTGTCACTGAGTCCGCTTGCACGGCAAAGCCGTGGTTCTGCGTCGTCACCTCAACCTTGCCTGTTTCAAGATTCTTGACAGGGTGGTTGGCTCCGCGATGTCCGACGTACATCTTGTACACGTCGAGGCCGTTTGCGATGGCAAGCAACTGGTGCCCAAGACAGATCCCGAACAGCGGGATGCTCGTCTGACATGCTTCCTTCACCATTGCAATGGCTTCCGGCATAACACGTGGGTCGCCAGGGCCATTCGAGAAGAAAATGCCGTCGGGATTCCAAGCCAAGACATCCACCAGCGGAGTCGCTGCGGGGAAGACACGCACCTTGCAGCCATGCGCCTTAAACGAACGCAGGATGTTCTGCTTGCACCCAAAGTCGTAGACAGCAATCCGTGCACCAGCCCCGACGCTGTAGTCGTATGGCTCTTTCACCGTCACACGCGAGGCCAATTCCAAACCTTCCATCGACGGCCATGCTTTGGCTTTGGCTACAAGGCTATCGTCGTCGAGATCGACCGACGAGATGACAGCATTCATGACCCCTTGGGCGCGGATGTGCCGGACCAGCCTGCGCGTATCGACT
>CAYYHN010000374.1:0-5261 GCA_964471245.1 uncultured Rhodothermaceae bacterium
GGAGACCGAGGTTGGTGGCATCAGGCCAGCCATCATGCCTTCGTCGGCGATGGGTATCGACTCGGTGCCACCCTGCGTGGCCGTCACGGAGTACGTGTAGATCTCATTGGCGAGCAGCGGCACATCGTCAAAGAGTGTGCTGTCGGTTGGCACTGTGCCGATCTCCTCATCGTTGCGGTAGATCGTGTATTGCTCCTCGTTGTCCGACTGGTCGACCCAAGTGATGCGAATCTTGTTAGGGAATTGCCCGTCGGTCGCCGACACGTTGGCTGGGGGCGTCACAAAAGCGCGAGTTCCATTGTCACAAACTCTTTCCGACTGAAAGGTACCACTGACTGCGGCGACGCAATACTGGTACGTGGTGCCTTGCACCGCATCGGTGTCGCGGTAGACCTGCGTGTTGGGCGGTAGTGTAGCGATGACACTGCCGTCGCGCGTAACCTCGTAGCCCGTCTCGATCTCCGAGCGGTCTGTCCAGTCGAGACTGACATAGTCTTCGAACAGCCGTTCTGACGCCGTGAAGCTGGTTGCTGGAAAGATGCGCCGGGAGCCCATATCGCATTCCCGAGTCCCATCGACACCGCCCGACGAGACGATGACACAGTATTCGTAGACCGTACCAGGATCACCACTGAAATCAGCATGTAGCGTCTCATTCCATGCTCGGATTGCGAGCAACGTGCCATCCCGCTCTATCTTGATCAGGTCACTGCCATTGGTGGGAATGTCCTTCCACGTGAGTTCGACACGGCCCTCATGCAATCCGTCGGATGCTGTCAGTGACTGTGCTGCGGTGAGCCCTGGTACCATCAAATACCAAATGACACCAAAAAGACCAATAATCTGCGAAGCTTGGGGAAACAACTGCATAGCAGATAACAGAACACGTGTTAAATTAACTTAGATACAGGTCCACAGAACAGCGGAGCATAGATCCTTCTTGACATTCAGGAGACACACCCCAAAAGCGTGTTTTCCGGAGCACATGTCCCTGCTCCTCGATGTGCGATCAACAACTCAGCAAACGGTCTGGCATCAGGAGACGCCGGCAGTCGGAGCATTTCATAGCCACCAAAGACTAATGCTGATAGGGCTCGTGCAAGCACACGTACTCGTTGATAGATCATTGGACTTGGGAATTTTAAAGCAATGCATGGACAGTGGCTTGCTTAGTACAGCGTAAAGTCTCTTTGCAACCCGCCAGAATTGGAGAAAAAATTATATACACACAATGTCGACGCCCAGACGCTGAGGTTTCCCTTTATTTGCGTAGCCGTGTATCATAAAAGCGTATCACCTGTTCTTCCAACGCTATGTCCACCAAAGCTCACGCAACCACTCTGAAAACTCACCAGCAACTGCTCCAGCAGAAAGCGAGCCGTGATATTGCACCGTAGCGTCTTGAAGACGAGGTGGTTGAACCGTGAAAGTAGCCCCTAACACTGGATCGACTGCCCCCGCATGGTCTCGATACAGACGTCCTCAGCAGAAAATTGCCATGCGTAGGCCACATAGCCCGTTTGGTTAACCTGACAGGCATCGCCGTAGTAGATGTCGATCAAACCGGCCTCCTACTGGGCCTCTAGTAGCTCCAACGCTTCACGCCGATGGATTGCCACGCTGCTATGCTTGCAGCAACTCGAAGCGACCTAGGTCTTGTAGCCAGCCAGTTCTCTACCTGCGTGTCGAATTGGTCTTAAGCCATTGAGCCAGGCTCATCTACTTCTCCAGCAGCCAAGCCTTCCACAACTGTTACGGTTTCGATCTCATCTGGGTGCAGCCGATAGCCGTTGCGAAACAGAAACGCCCGCATGGCAAGCAGGGCCGCGCGCTTGTTTCCATCGACGAATGCGTGGTTCTTGGCAATGTCAAATCCGTACGCAGCGGCCAAGTCGAATCGCGACGCGGTTTCGTTGTAGGTCCAGACATGTTTGGGGCGGCCGAGGGTGCTCTCCAGCAACCCCTCATCCCGGACACCGGGTGAGCCTCCGAAGAGTTTGAGGACTTCCCCGTGGAGCATCTTCACCTGAATGACCGTTAGCCAGACGGGCTCATCGTGCACAGGGGTGCTCATTTGGCCAGTTCCCTAAAGGCATTCCGGTGTGAACGCATGAACTCGCGTGCGTCCTGCATGGCTTCTGCAAACTCGGGATCGTAGGGGGTCGCCGTGATACCATCTGGCGTGCTGGTAATGAAGAGGTCGTCCCCTTCCTGCAATGCCATGCTTTCCGCAACAGACTTTGGAATGATGAATCCCAGTGAGCCTCCAAAACGGCGTACTTTAATGGTTTCAGGCATCGTGTGGTAGCGGCTTGTTGATGAGCAGGTATTGGTTGCACAAAAGTTTAACCCAAGAGGTTTCCCAGACCATCCTGTACCGCACACCACATCCCGCTTCTATCTGATTGCTGTGGCCTACAGCAGCAGGAAGCAACTAAACTCGTGCGGCATGCTGCGTTTCGATTCTTGTAATAATCGGATCGCGTCGCAAAAGACATTGCAAAACAGGCGTCCTAGTCGTGAACTATAGTTCTGAAGACAAGCACCGCGTTCAGGCCACCAAAGGCGAAAGAGTTGGATAGCGCATAAGCAGCGTCTACCGGTTGGGCTGTGTTGGCGACGACATGAAGGTCGGCACAAGCTGGATCGACCTCGGTGAAGTTAGCGGTGGGTGGGGCCGTTTGGTGCTGCAAGGCGAGGAGTGTGGCGATGGCTTCGAGGGCACCTGCTGCGCCTAACGTGTGCCCATGCATCGACTTGGTTGAGCTGACGGGGAGCGTGGTGGCATGCGTGCCAAAGACGGCTCGGATAGCTGATGCTTCCATCGGGTCGTTGGCGTGCGTACCGGTGCCGTGTGCGTTGATGTAGCCAATGGCTTCGGGGGGCAGCCCGGCGCTTCGGAGTGCCATGCGCATTGTGCGGGCCGCACCGTCGGCACTGGGCTGAGTCAGGTGGTGGGCATCCGCTGAGAGGCCGTAGCCCACGAGTTCGCCAAGGATGGTCGCGCCGCGTGCTTGCGCCGAGGTGAACGTTTCAAGGACAAGCATACCACCGCCTTCGCCGAGGACCATGCCGGACCGATCCTTGGAGAAGGGACGACAGGTATCTTCCGAGACGACACGGAGCGCTTCCCATGCTTTAAGATTCCCATAGCTAAGTGGTGCTTCACTACCTCCAGCAATAGCTACATCAATTTGCCCACCACAAAGCATCTGGTACGCATTGCCAATCGCGTGGCTGGCCGACGAGCACGCCGTGGAAACTGTGTACGTAGGGCCGTGGATACCGTAGGTCATGCCGATGTAGCTGGCCGCTGCGTTTGACATCGCATTGGGGATCGTCGTAGGTGGGACGCGTGGTGTGCCTTTACGGTAGAGTGTCACGAAGCCGTCATCGATGGTCGTTTGACCGCCGAGACAAGTGCCTGTGACGATGCCGGTGGTCTCGCGCTGGGCATCGGTCCATGGGATGCCCGCCATAGCAATTGCTTCTTGTGCCGCGAGCACGCCAAATTGGGCGAAGCGATCGAGGTAGCGCTGTTGCTTCCGGTCGAAATGGGCTGCCGGGTTGTAGTCGGGTACTTGGGCGGCTTGCCGGATGCGCAGCGGCATGTCATGTGGCGGCTGCAGTGGCGTAAACCCCGGCCGTCCGGCGAAGAGGGCATCTTGAAAGGCTTGGACGCCATATCCGAGGCCTGAGACCACGCCGATACCCGTGACAACCACGCGTGGAATATCCATTAGGTCGTTCCGTTCGCTTGCTTTTGCTCGATCAGCTTACGTAGTTCAGCAACGGCATCACCGATGGTTGTAATGGCCAAGGCGTCATCGTTGGGCACAAAAACATCGTACTCTTGCTCTAGATCAGCAACGATGTTGACGACATCGAAGGAATCTAAGTCAAGCTCTTGGAACGTCGTCGTCACAGCAAGGTCAGGTGCAGGGCCGTCGAGATGGCTGGCAACGATCTCTAGTGTGCGTTGTGTGAGTGCGTCGGGCATGGGGCAGCGGCTCAGAAAGAAAAGGAGTAATGCAGGCCCTACTCCGCAGCTCGGTAACGAGTTTCCTAGGGAGACACTACCTGATGTTCCTGATAGACGCTAGAGGCTTATTATTCCTCAATCCATATTGCATCCAGCCCCTTTGTTCGATGTTCTTGTGCTGTGTAACGCTTGTCAGCGGAGCGATCATCTTGCTTTATGGATACGGAATAACAAGATGGAACATGGGTTTTTCATTGCGTTTACACTCCTGCCCTGTTCGCAAATATAGCATACAACTTGAGTTCTAGGTAATAGAAGCATAACATAGGGGTGGGCAACCTATAAGGTACGTATACGTTCGTTTTTACCCCTCTCCCCTGCGAATGCCGTCTTACCTTCGCTATGCTACGTTGCGAGCCGCTTTAACGTAGCTCTCTTCGGTCGATCCCATTAGCCGAAGATCCTGCCGACCTGCTGCCTCATGCCGACCCTCAGCCTCCAGCAGCGCCTGTTTGGCCTTACGGCCATCATTGTGCTTACACTTACTGTAGCAGCTCTGCTTGACTGGGCTGCCATCCGCACACTTGAGCGACAAGCTATGTTGCGCGATGTGCGATTCGCCATAGAGCAGACACATACAGCTGCACTTGATTTTGGCCTTACACGTGATGTCAATACAGCCCTGGAAGGCCAAGAGGCGATCAATGTTGCACGTACCCTCGTGCCCCCCGGACATGCCGACACGATGCTCACTGAGTCTGTTCATCGGTACGCAGCTCAGTACACAGACTGGGTTAACCTCCATACAGAGCGTGGTCTCAACCAAAACCAAGGCATCGAAGGTGCTTTTCGAGCGACGGTCCATGCGGTAGAAGCAGAGATCGGTGATGACCCGGCAACGTTATCGCTACTGCTTGAAGCGCGGCGGCGCGAGAAAGATTTTATCCTGCGGCTCGACCCGTACTACGTTGCGCTCCATGAGCGCACGATGGAGCAGTTGTATGCTCAGCCACTGAATCCCTCACTTATTTCGGCACTGCATGAGTACGAGGATGGATTCGAAAGCTTGGTACACATCCTCGAAGCCCTCGAAGCAAAACGCCTCAGTCTCAGCCAACATAAAGCTAGCATCAACGATGTCCTACTCACGCGTGTAGCTACCTCAGAACAACGCATTGCTATATTTCGCACCAGCGCCTTGGCTTGGATTGGGTTCATGGCGATCCTTGCGACGCTGCTGGGTGTTTACCTGGGACATGGCATTTTGCGTCCGTTGCCC
>CAYYHN010000375.1:0-5210 GCA_964471245.1 uncultured Rhodothermaceae bacterium
GTTCGACGCTGCTCGGTGATGTCTTCAATAATCGCCAAACCGTGCGGCATTTCGTCGAGGCCAAGGTAAACCGTCGAGACGCTAATGCGCGCCCATACGGTCTCCCCATCTTTACGGAGGTAGCGTTTCTCCATCACAAATGAGGCATTGGGGTCGCTAGCAATGGCCGACACTTTTTCTTTCGTCCCACTGATATCATCGGGATGCGTGAATTGCATGAACGACTGCCCCAACAACTCTTTAGGCTCGAAGCCCAGCATCTTCGAAAGCGCTGGGTTAACATCAACCACTAAGCCTGTTGCTCGATTGGTGACGATAATGCCCAGCGAGCTCTTCTGAAAAACGCTCCTGAAACGCAACTCACTATTACGTAGCGCAGCTTCAGCTTGCTTCAATTCCGTCACATCGAGGCCATAGGCAAGCACGTAGTTGACGGCTCCACGTTCATCTTTAAAGGGATGCCAATAGCGAATGTAGTGGCGTAGACCTGCTCTGTCCGGTAGATGAAGCGCCTCTTCGATATGTATAGCCTCACCCGTCGCAATAACTTCTAGGGTGTGGCGATCTCTATTAATGCCCTGCGCCACATCGTATCCGCGGGCCAAAAAATACTCTTCATTAGTCTTCCCGATGGCCAGTTCTCGAAGCTCAGGATTCGAGATTGCTGATGGGGACACATATACATATCTAGCTTGCTCGTCAAATACAACCATTTGGATCGGTAACGAAGCCAATATTTGCTCGAAAAAGACCCGTACACGCTGGAGTTCTTCTTCTGCATATTTCTGTTCCGTTATGTCGAGGTGGGTACCTAACGCCCGGACAGGCTGACCATCTTGATCCCAAGCTACCACTTTACCACGGGACTGAATCCATCGCCATGAGCCATCTTTAGCCCTAAGTCGAAGCTCTACATTTAGCAGGCGATCAGGCTCTACGCTGTGCCGCTCTAACGTGGCTTCGGCTTTTTGCCGATCTTCTGGATGGACTAGCCCCATGAAAAACGCATTGGTGGGTTTGATCTCTTCATGTGCATAACCAAGCATGGTTGCCCAGCGCTTGTTCACAATATTGGTCCCAGTAACGAAGTTGGTATCCCAAACCCCGAGATCCCCTCCCGTTACTGCGAGTTCGTACCGTTCCCGTTCATCCTCCAATGCCTGTTCAGCCAGCTTCCGATCGGTAATTTCTTGGGTAGTGCCGTATACACGCTGAATCTTGCCATCGGAATCGAGTTCGACCTCACCCCATGTTTGGACCCACCGAACCCCTCCTGCTTGTGTAGTGATTCGGTGGTCCAGTACAAACGGTTTCAGATCACGTAAAGCTTGTCGAAATTGCCTAGCAACAAGCATTCGATCTGCTTGGGCTACAAGCTCCACGAAGGCACGATATCCAGCTATGGTTGTGCCTTCTTCAACCTCATACATACGGTAAATTTCGCGTGACCAAATGATGTGATCATTCCGGGGCTCCCAAATCCACCACCCTAACCTTGCGACTTGCTGCGCGTGCAATAGTAGTTTCCGTGACTCATCTCGCTCGTATTCAGCTTCGATGCGCAGTGTCACGTCACGCCCAATGAAGAAAATGGTGTGCCTATTGTTCTCCGCATCTTGAGCGCCATGCAAGTTGGCTTCAAGCCAGACAACGGAGTGCTCAGGTCTCGCTAGGCGAAACACACTCGTTGCTGCACCTGATGTACGAGCTTGCTCTAAAGCCTCCCGTAGCTTCGCACGATCTTTGGTATGGACGTATCTAAATAATGGCTGGACCAATTCAGGTTGCCCATCTGGGTCGTGATCCAAAAGCAAGGCAAAGGAGGGAGAGAGGTACCGAAATGTTCCATCAGGTTGAAGATGCGCGATCAGATCTGTTGCACTCTCTGCTAGGTTGCGGTACTGTGCTTGTCGATCTTGCACTAATGCATCAAGCTGGATAACATGGCGCAATGTTCGTCGTATGAACATCAACCCGAGCACAACCAAGATTCCTGCGACCAACCACGTGATGTGGCGTATCCAACGTAGAAGTTGATCCATCCGAAAATCTATCAGCGCAGTAAACGCATCGACTGACGCGCTTAGAAAAGGCTCCAATTCATAAATCTGCTGATCAACTTCCGTTGCATCCAATCGAGACGTATCAGGAGAATTGTGATACGCATGCACGAGGGCATTGAGTGAATCGATATGGACATCGGCTTCTGCCCACTGCAAGAAGGCGACATCAAGCACTGGATACCAGCGTAACCATCGAACGGCACGGTGTAATCGCTCTGCATCTAGCGCTCCCATACCAGCCTCCACTAAGGTCGCACGTACTTGTTTGGCATCAGCTTCAGGATTTTGGAGAAGCGCCCTTCCCTCACGAAACGATAGTACCTTACTCTGAGTCGCTTCGTATTTCCGCCATGACATATCATTGCCATAGATAACATATTCATGGGCGTGCTCCTGTAGCTGCTCCTGTGCACCGCTCCATACTTCCTGCGCCGTATTGATTGCATTGTATGTCTGGTAAGCAGCCCGTTCAAACCCGTGCAAGCCAAGTAATACCAGCACCACCAGCACTAAGACTACTGCAAACTGCCGGGCTTGCCGCTCGAACAAAGATGATATAGGTGGCAGCTTTGCCATCAGATCTGACAACTCATTTGCAATGGATTTGACTGCCGCAAATTATGATCGGCGCTGTCTAAGAAAAGTAGCGATGAAATGTGATGTAACATACTTGGGTAGCGTGGTCGTTGCCCAACGTACACGATCATTAAGAGATATGACAGGCAGATCAGGAATCAGCAGTTTTAGGCAGTTCTTTAACAAAGAACCGATCCGAGCACGTATCATGTCAAGGTACGCGATTATTCACTTGGTCTGCTGCTCAGTTTGGCCTCACTCCGATCATCCTTGACGCTGCCTCTGCACCCTGTAATTCGATATACGGCAGGAATAGTGGTCATTTTCCTCGGGCTTATACTATTCGAAACCTTTCGTCCCCGTCCAACAGATTGGACCCTTTCATTCGAGCGTGATGATGCACGACCACATGGGGCGCAGATCCTCTTCGAACAACTCCCTCAGCTCTTCCCTGATGCCACGCTCGAAGCCATTCAATATGCACCCTACCGCCTCCTGCGCGACCCGACCTTGCAGAACACCACGTATCTGCTCATCACCGACGCCATCGAATTCGATCCCGCTCTCACCGAGGTTTTCTTAGAGTTCATAGCGCGAGGCAACACTGCTTTCTTGGCGGCGCATCGGTTCGAAGGCAGTCTGGCCGATTCCCTCCTACTTGATGAGGCCATCGACTTTGGCCTGCTGGCGGCCCTACTCACCAACAGCCCGGATGCAGAGGCAGACGATGAACTGACCATCCAACTCACCAACCCGGCGTTGCAAGGCGACGCCCCTTCCTTCAACCTCGCGGGCCGCATCGAACATGCGCACTTTACACGGCTCGATTCGGCGCGCACAACCGTCTTGGGCACGAATAGTCTCGGCGATGTGAATTACGTGCAGTTGCCTTATGGTGCGGGCCACATCTACCTGCATGCATTGCCGGTCGCGTTCACCAATGTGCATGTGCTTGACACCCCCAACGAGGCCTATGCGGCCCGAGCACTTTCCGCGCTACCCGTCCCAGCAACACTCCTGTGGGATGGGCACCACAAACCGCTACGCCAAGCACTTCGCACGCCGCTGCGGTATGTACTCCAGACGCCCGGTCTGCGCGGGGTATGGTACACGCTTCTTGCTGGGCTCCTGCTATTCATTTTCGCCTACGGCCGCCGACGCCAGCGCCCCATCCCTGTGATTCCGCCTCCTCAAAACGCATCGCTCCGCTTCGTCGAAACCGTCGGCCGACTCTACTACCAGCAAGGGGATTACGCCGACCTCGTCCGCAAGAAAGCCACCTACTTCGACCACTACGTGCGCAATCAATTAGGACTGCCGCAATTCGACACCGAGCCGGATGTGACATTGTTAATCAGCCAACGAAGCGGCCTCCCGAAGGAAACAATCCAGACGCTGTTGCACACCTTAAGCACGCTTAGGAACGCGCCATCCGTGACCGAAGACGCAGCCGTTCGGCTCAGCGCTCAGTTGGATGCTTTCTACGAGCAGAGCCGCCGCTGAAACCTCATCGGCATCCTCTTAAACCACCTCAGTCGAAGCAAAGTACGCCACGATGCGCTCGGCCAAAGCCGGGCCAACGACCTCACGTAGCGCTTGCTCCGACGCTTGTTGGACGCCTTTCGCCGAGCCAAACGTCTTCATCAACCGCTGCGCCGTTTTCGCCCCGACGCCAGGAATCTCAGTTAGGGCCGTTTTGAGCGTCGCTTTCTGGCGTTGCTTGCGTTGAAACGTGACCGCAAAGCGGTGCGCCTCGTTGCGAATGCGCTGGAGGAGTTGCAGCGAAGAGCTGGTGCGCGGAATGATCAGCGCTTCCTTATCACCGGGAAAAAACACCTCTTCGAGCCGTTTGGCCAAACCAACCACCGCAAACTTTCCATACGCCTCGACCTCTTTCAACGTCTCCACACTGCTGGAGCGTTGCCCCTTGCCGCCATCGATGATGACGAGATCAGGCCAAGGGCCGTTCTCCTCAAGCACGCGTGCATAACGCCGCCCTACCACTTCACGCATCGATTGAAAGTCGTCAGGCTTGCCCTCTTCTACTGTGCGGATCTTGTACGTCCGGTATTCGCTTTTGCGCGGCTTTCCATCCACAAATACCACACACGAAGCCACCGTCCCCGTGCCGCCAAGGTGCGAGATGTCGAAGCATTCGAGACGACGCGGGAGTTTTTTGAGACGTAGATCGCGTTGGAGCGCCTTTACAGCATGCGGAATCTGATCGGCTTCGCGCTTCTGCTGGGCCAGCTTCCACTCCTCGACCAAGAGCTTCGCATTGGCCTCCACCATCCGAAGCAGCTTCGCTTTATCGCCGCGCTCCGGCACCTTCAACGCGACCTTTTTGCCGCGCTCAGCCGAGAGGTACGCCTCCAGCGGTTCGGGCTCGGCGAGGTCGTGACCCAGCAACACTTCATCAGGGAAGAACGTGGCGGCCGTGTAGTAATGCTCGACGAAAGATTGCAGCAACTCCGGCTCGGTCCGACCTTCGAGGTCGCGTATGTACTTGTGCTGCCGCCCGATCACCTTCCCCTCGCGCATCTGGAACAGCACCCCGGTCGCGATGTCGTG
>CAYYHN010000376.1:0-5209 GCA_964471245.1 uncultured Rhodothermaceae bacterium
AACCTACGCCAAAACGGACCACCTCATTTTGCTTATTTGAATGGTATTGGCCTTAGGTCATGGATCAAGTCTTCGGTGTCTTCGATACCTGTCGAATAGCGAATGAGCGATTCGGGAATGCCGAGCGAGGCGCGTTCCTCGGGTGTACACTCGACGTGACTTGTCGTTGCGGGCGGCCCGACAATGGTTTCTACGGCTCCGAGGTTGGCCGCGGCGTGGGCGAACCGCAGCTTGGGCAGCAAAGCGCGCACAGCCTCGAAGCGGTCGTCGGCGAGCATGAAGCTGAGCATGCCGCCGAACCCACGCATCTGGCGGGCGGCGATGTTGTGGTGTTCGTGGCTGGGCAGGCCCGGATAGAACACATGCGCGACGGCTGGGTGCGCATCGAGGAATGTTGCGATACGAAGCGCGCTTTCGTTCTGGCGTGCAACGCGCAGATGCAGCGTCTTCATCCCACGGAGCAGCAGGTAAGCCGCCATCGGATGCAGCGACGCACCGTTGATTTCGCGGAAGTGGTAGATCGTTTCGATCAGTCGCGCCGGGCCGCAGACGACGCCACCCAATGCATCGGCGTGGCCGCCGAGGTACTTCGTCGCACTGTGTAGCACGAGGTCTGCGCCTAGTGCCAGCGGGTTCTGGTTGATCGGCGTCGCAAATGTGTTATCTACGACCACTGTCGCCCCAACGGCCTTGGCTGCCGCCGACAAGCGCGCAATGTCCACGATTTTGACGGTGGGATTGGTCGGCGTCTCCAAGTAGACTAGCGTACAGCCACGTGCGATCTCCGCTTCAATGGCATCGTGGTCCGTCGTTTCGCATTGCACCACCTCTACGCCGAAACGCGGAAGGAACTCGGTGAACAGCTTTGTGGTGCCACCATACGTGTCCTTGAGGGAAACGACGCGATCGCCGGGGCGCAGTAGCCCAAAGAGCGTACTGCTTATAACCCCCATGCCCGTAGCTGCACTTGTCGCCGCTTCTGCTCCTTCGAGGTGCCGCACCTTGGCTTCAAACGCGGCCACCGTCGGGTTGGTGTTGCGACTGTAGATGTGCCCCGGCGCTTCCCCACGCGAGGTCTGAATCCATGCGTCGAGGTCATCGTACCCAAATGCCACGCTGTGGACGACGGGCACTTGGGTGGCTCCACCGCCACGTGGTGCTTCCTCTCCTGCCCAAACCGCCGCGGTTCCTTGATGCATGGGGCGCTCGCTGTGCTTGCGGGTGTTTGGTCTGCTCACGTCGTTCGCTGTGGTTCCTAGTACTTTGTGGATGCTCATTTCTGGTGTGACGCCGCTCCCTTTCTCTTACTCACCCGCTTTCTCCCATTCACCTTCTCTTCCACTCGCCTTCTCTTCCATTCCCCCTTTCTCCCTCTCCCGCTCTCCCAAACGTCCAACCCTTATCACCGCAGCGTCTCCATAATCCCAAGGTAGCCTCGGGCGGCCGCTTCGAGTTCATCGAGCTCGATGTATTCGTCGATCATGTGGGCGCGGGATTCTTGAGCCGGGCCAAAGCCAATGGTTGGGATGCCGAGGAGGCCAGCGGTGTAGGTCGCATTCGTATTGAAGCGATACGCGCTGAGGTTTGGATCGAGGTCAGCCGTGCGGACGCCTGCGAGCGCTTGCTGCACAAAAGCGTGATCAGACGGGAGCTTCCACGCGGGGAAAAACTTCGGGCAGGTAAGCACGGCACCTGTGTAGGTCGTGTACGAGCCATCGCTGATGCGTACGTTGACATGTTCCATTTCAGGCAAGGCCTGTAATTCACCGAGGACGCTGTCGATGGTCTCTTCGGCGAGGAGGCGGCGGTCGTAGGTGGCGAGACAGCGACTGGGGATGACCGAGTGGCCGGGGTATGGATCTGAAATGATGTCTGTCAATCCCATCACGCTCGGACCAAGCAATGGGTCTTCGTGCATCGGCAGCGCCTCGATGGCCCCAATCGCGCCCATCATCACGTGGATGGCATTCCTCCCCAAGTGCGGCGTCGACGAATGGGTGGGAATGCCGAGGGCTTCGAGCTGGAGTTCGGCACGGCCTCGGCCGCCGTGCACCACGTTCAGGTCGGTTGCCTCGCCAATGACGACGAGGTCGGGTGCGTATGCTTCGATGACGGGCGTGAGCGGAATGCCCTCCATCACTTCCTCCATCACCGACGCGCACACGATGATGCGGCCCGCGAGCTGCGAACGGTCAACGGCGGCAGCGGCGTGGATCATGGCTGCGAGCGCGCCCTTCATGTCGGCGGTGCCACGCCCGTACATACGGCCGTTGTCGATTGTCGCACCAAAAGGCTCGTAATTCCACGGCAACCCCGGCGATACGGGCACCGTGTCGATATGGGCATCGAGCAGCAGTGTCGGACCCGCATGGTTACCATTGATGAGGCCCACGACGTTGCCATAGGCATCGGCGTTGATGGCATCGAACTGCAGACGGTTCATCTCGGCCGCCACGAGGTCGAGACCGGGCTTTTCCGCACCCGAAAGCGTTTGGGTGCGGATGAGGGTTTGCAGAAAGGCCGTCAGTGCGGCGGATTGAATGTGTCGGGGCATAGACTTAATCTGGCAACATCACCGGCGAGAACCCAAGGTAGGTGAATCCGGTCGCATCCGAAAACGCTCGCTCGGAAATTGATGTACGGCTTGATTGTGGCGGATGGCAACGGATGTGAGCCAAGAGCTACCGTAAGACAGTCGCTGGCAGTACGAATCGGTAGAAACGCGTTCGTTCGTATACATGTGACACGCTCGTTTAAAAAAGCTATACTGTTTCCCCGCTCTCGTCCTAGCGGGCCACACGGAACAGGGCTGAATACAAACATGGCTCTGTCCTCTCCCCATTCTATTCTCCGATAACCTCGTTAGTTGTACCACATGGCTCTTCGTCGTGTAAGCCTCTTCTGTGCAATCCTCTTGGCCGCGTGCACAGCTTCGCGCCCAACCTCCGTGTCCGTCGATCAGCCTGCTGCGATAGCCGATGGGCCATCGGCTGGCGATGTGGTTCAGGAGGCGATCCTTGGCTCGGATGTCACGTTTAGCCTTGCGTACATTCCCGGCGGCACCTTCACGATGGGTAGCCCGACCGATGAGGTGGGCCGCGCCGACGACGAAGGGCCGCAGCGCGAGGTCATCCTGCGCCCTTTCTGGATGATGACACATGAGGTTACAGCCGAAGCCTTTACCCTATTTAGCCGCCGCGAGCTTGATAGCAACGTCTCCAGTAACACGGCCATCACGTTCGATGTAGATGCTGTGACGCGGCCAAGCCCACCCTACGAAGACCCTTCGCATGGCATGTCGGGCGAGGGCGTCCCGGCTTCTGGCATGACGCAGTGGGCCGCCATCCAGTATGCGCTCTGGCTCTATGAAAAGACGGGCCTCTTCTTCCGGCTCCCAACCGAGGCCGAGTGGGAATACGCGTGCCGCGCCGGCCAGACGACGCCCCTTACCCGTGCGGAATTAGATGCTACGGCGTGGCATTGGGACAACAGCGGCGAAGTTGGGCACCCCGTTGGGGAGAAAACGCCCAACGCGTGGGGTCTCTACGACATGCTCGGCAATGTAAGCGAGTGGACAGACGATCAGTACGCCGCCGACTTGTACGCCACGCTAGAAGATGGCACCGCCGATCCTTGGGCCAAGCCGACGGCATTGCACCCGCGCACCGTCCGCGGCGGCGCGTACGACGACGACCCCGCGGACCTCCGCTGCGCCAATCGCATCCCGTCGACGCTTCGCTGGAAACGTCGCGACCCGCAAGTGCCGAAAAGCATGTGGTGGAACACCGATTCGCCGTTCGTAGGCTTTCGTTTGGTTCGCCCAATCCATACCATGAATCACGACGAGATCATGCTTTACTACGCCGAAGCCCTTGGGGGCGGGTAGCGTGCTTGCTACGCGTGAGACGAAGTAACCATGAGTCGAAACCACCTCATGCCCCACGCTCCTTGCCCCAAGCCACACAACCCAAAGGCCAGCGACTAACGGCCAATGGCCTCAAACCATCAATCCCTATGAAAACTCCTGCATCGCTTACACGGCGCGACTTTGCGAAGAAGACGACTGCTGCCGTAGTCGGCACGATGATGGCTAGCCAGATGCCGCTGGCTGCAAATGCGTTTTATTCGAGTGACGATACCATCCGCGTTGGGTTGGTGGGTTGCGGTGGGCGTGGTACCGGGGCTGCCCTCCAAGCGCTCAGTACCAAGCACAATGTCAAGCTTGTCGCCATGGCCGATGTATTCGAGGATCGGCTCCAAGAAAGCCTTGCCAACCTGACGAGCGAAGAAGCTAGCGACTGGTCAGCGGAGAACCCTGTTGATGTGCGTGCGCGCATCGACGTACCGTCCGAGCGTCAGTTTGTCGGCTTCGATGGCTACCAAAACGTCATCCCGCTCGTCGATGTCGTCATTCTGACCACCCCACCTGCGTTCCGGCCCGTTCATTTTGCGGCTGCCATTGCGGCGGGCAAACACGTTTTCATGGAAAAGCCCGTCGCTACCGATGCGGCTGGCGTGCGAAGTGTATTAGAGACCGCCGAGCAAGCGAAGGCGAAGCAGCTCAATGTCGTGGTGGGCTTGCAGCGGCATTACCAAACGGTCTACCGCGAATGGGTACAGCGCATCCACGACGGGGCCATCGGCGACATCGTGTTGGGGCGCGTCTATTGGAACAGCGCAGGCGTCTGGGTGAAGGAGCGGGCTGCGCTCGAAGAGCAATACGGGCGGCCGCTTACCGAGATGGAATACCAGATGCGCAACTGGTACTACTTCAACTGGATCTGCGGCGATCACATCGTCGAGCAGCACATCCACAACATCGACGTAGCCAACTGGGTCAAACGCGGCCACCCCGTCAAAGCGCAGGGCCAAGGTGGGCGGCTCGTGCGGACAGGTAAGGATCATGGCGAGATTTACGATCACCACTTCGTCGAGTTCGAGTATGCCGACGGCAGCCGGGTTCTCAGCCAATGCCGCCACCAGCCGGGTTGCATGAACCGCGTCTCGGAAGGGTTCCATGGCACCAAGGGCACCGCGCCCAAGCCCGGCGAGCTCTACGATGCAAGTGGCAACGTCATCTACAAGCACCGAGGCAAAGAGGACCCCAACCCGTACCAAGTCGAGCACGACGAGTTGTTCGCCGCCATTGCCGCAGGTGAATACCAGTACGCCGATGCGGAAAACGGAGCCATCGCCACGATGAGCGCCA
>CAYYHN010000377.1:0-5189 GCA_964471245.1 uncultured Rhodothermaceae bacterium
CCATCGATGGAGCGTTTGATCGAGCGGACGGTGAGTCGATTGTCACCGTAGCCCATCAGGCGATAGTCAGGCAGGCGCTCGTCCATGGCGTCGTTGCTTGCCCGGACCATCACATAGAGCCGGACGGGCAGTTCGCCTGCATCTGCTAGGTCTTTCAGGAAGTCGATGGTGGCGAAGCTGGAGCCTGCGTCTTGGAAGGAGGTGATGCCGTGGGCGAGCGCTTCCTCGGCGGCGAGTTGTGCTTGCATGCGCCGCTCTTCGAGGCGTTCTTCGTCGGTCATCGTCTCGCGGTCTTTGGCGAGTGCAGCCGACACGAGCCGTTGCGCCGTCTCACGCAGCATACCCGTCGGCTCGCCGCGCACGTCACGAATGATTTCGCCGCCCGGTGGTGCGGGCGTCTCGGGGCTAACGCCACCTCGGCGCATCGCCTCGGCGTTGGCAAAGGCTGCATGCCCGCTGGCATGCCCGAGCAGTACCGGATTGTTGGGCGACACCGCGCTCAGCGACTGGTGCGTCGGCGTGCCTTCGACGGCCCCCTCTGGTACTTCGTCCCACTTCTCCTGATGCCAACCCCGCCCTTGGATCCACTCACCCGGCTCCGCCGTCTCGGCCGCTTCCGCGACCATCTCCACGATCTCGTCCCACGTCTTCGCCGTGGTCAAGTCCAGAATCATCTTCGCGCGTCCGACACTCATGTAATGCCCGTGCCCCTCAATCAATCCGGGAATTGCGAGCGCCCCATTCAAGTCGATCACCTCGGTGTCAGCGCCGATAAACGCCTCGATGTCCAATGCACTTCCGACGGCAAGAATCGTATCGCCAACCACGGCCAGTGCCTCTGCTTCAGGCAAAGTCGCATCGACCGTAACGACCTTCCCATTGGTCAGGACAAGGTCGGCCGTCACCGTGCCGTCACCTTGGTCACAAGCGATCAGCAACAGCGAAAAAAACAGGACAAGCGCAAGCGTACGAAGACGAGTCATGACTAACCTCAGCAATAGATTCGTGTGGTGGGGTGTTCAATATCGAGCATGGGTCTGGAAATGTCGAGCGGGTCTTCACTGCGGGCATTGCTGATGAGACGGGAAGGAGACGATACGTTTTCGTTTGGATTGCATTCGTTCGAGCACAATCCGTATCACCTCGCACTCATCCGTGGCTCCTCCCCAAGTGCATGAGGTGCACGAAGGCGTAACCGATGTAGGCAATTCCGCAATTTTCGCCCTGTGTGCTATATTCTTTTCCCTTTATATTGCGCGACCCGCCATATGGACGTGCTATGCCTATCCGCCGATTGGCGCTGTGTAAACAATCGCAGCAGTGCACTGGTCCAAATACGTACACCCACCTTCACTTTCCACCAATACGGCCTTGTGCCGACGATACCCCATGAACCGAATTCTACAACCGCTTGCTGTCGCGTTGCTCTTGGCGCTGATGGCAAGCCCAGCGCTTGCGCAGTCGTTTGGCGGCGCAGTCGCTATTGGCAACGACGCCGTCTTCGTTAGCGAAACCAGTAACCCTGCGTTTCCGGGCAGCGTCTATGTGTTCGCCAAGAACGACGCAGGCGACTGGGTCGAGCAAACGCAACTGATGCCCACCGATGCGACCGACGAAGCCGACCGCTTCGGGCGCGCCCTTGCCGCTTGGGGCAACCGCCTCGTTGCCGGTGCGACCACTAAAGATGCCTCAACAGGCGCAGCGTACGTCTTTGAGCGGGGCAGCGACGGCATGTGGACGCAAGCCGCACGTCTGATGGCCGACGGGCTCGAAGAAGGCGACTCGTTTGGCCGCGTCGTCGCTATCGAAGGCGACCACGTGCTTGTGGGCACGCTTGCCAAGCAGGCAGTCTACCATTTCCAAAATGTAAATGGCGAATGGGTTGCCCAAGGCATGATCCAGCCCGAAGGCCTCGGCGAAGACGACCTGTTCAGTCTTAGCATAGCGATCCAAGGTGACATGGCGTTCATCGGGGCGCCCGGCCAAAACGAAAGCGCTGGCGCAGTGTATGCCTACCGCTACGACGGCTCGATGTGGGCTGAAGTTGGCAAGCTAGAAGCCCGTGGCATCGATGAGAACCACCGCTTCGGCAGCGCCATCGCCGTCAGTGACGGCATGGCCTATGTCGGCGCACCGGGCTACAGCCAGCGTGAAGGCGGCGTGTTTGTCTTCGGCACGAACGACGAAGGTGCCTGGGAGCAGCAGACACGCCTCGCTCCGTTTGAAGCATCGCGCAATGCCCAGTTTGGTTCGTCTTTGGCTGTAGCCAATGGCCAAGTATGGGTAGGCACACCAGGTGGTGCAGGCTTCCGTGGCACCGTCTACACGCTCGCGCATGATGGCGAGAAGTGGCAGATGGGCAACCAGATGAGCAGCACGCTCGCAGAAGGCCGCACAGGCTTCGGCAACCCCATCGCTGTTGAAGGCCCCGTCGCCGTTGTTGGCGCGACGCGCGTCGACTTTGGCGCAGGTGGTGCGATTGTCTTCGAGTGGGATGGTGACATGTGGAACGAAGCAGCTTTGCTGATCAACGAGCCCAAAGGCTATGCATCGATCACGGGCGAAGAGATTAAGTGTGGTGACGACGTAGCGGCAGGCTTTCCCTGCAAAGACGTCGACCTTGTTTCGTTCCTGTCGATCCAAGACCTCGGCGGTGGACGTGGCACGCGCATGAATGACATCTGGGGCTGGACCGACCCGACCTCGGGCCGCGAATACGCCCTCGTCGGCCGATCGGACGGCACATCGTTCGTGGATATCACCGACGCTACCAACCCGCGCTACCTCGGCGACCTGCCGATGACTGAAGGCGCACGCGCGAGCGTCTGGCGTGACATCAAAGTCTACAAAGACCACGCCTACATCGTCGCCGACGGCGCAGGCGACCACGGCATGCAGGTGTTCGACCTCACTCGGTTGCGCACGATCACCGAGCCGCAGATGTTCGAGGCCGACTTCCTCTACACCAACATCGCCAGTTCGCACAACATCGTCATCAATGAGGCCACCGGTTATGCCTACTCGGTCGGCAGCAATTCAGGTGGCGAAACTTGTGGCGGTGGCTTCCACATGATCAACATCGAAGAGCCTAAGAACCCAACGTTTGCAGGCTGCTTCGCGGATGTCAACACCGGCCGCCGGGGCACGGGCTACTCGCACGACGCCCAGTGTGTGACCTACAACGGCCCCGACACCGAGCACGTGGGTAAAGAGATCTGCCTCGGCTCGAACGAGACGGCGCTGAGCATCTCGGATATGACCGACAAAGACAACCCCGTGGCCCTCGCGTTCTCGTCGTATCCCAAAGTGGCTTATGCCCACCAAGGCTGGCTGACAGAAGACCATCGCTACTTCTACATGAATGACGAAGGCGATGAGCCGCAGGGCCTCGTCGAAGGCACACGCACGCTCATCTGGGACGTCGCCGACCTCGACGATCCGATCCTCATCGGCGAGTACATTGCCCAAACGACCTCGACCGACCACAACCTGTACATCCGCGGCAACCTGATGTACCAGTCGAACTACGAAAGTGGTTTCCGCATCTTGGATATTGCTAACCCTGCTAATCCAGTCGAAGTCGCTTACTTCGACACGACGCCGTATGAAGGCGGTTCGGGTTCATGGAGCAACTACCCGTACTTTGAAAGCGGCACGATCATCGTCACGAGCATCGGCGAAGGGTTGTTCCTCCTCAAGAAGTCCCAAGTGGATCTGTAGGACTTTGGGCCGTTGGCCTTTAGCCATTGGCCGTTGGGTCTTTGGTGAAAGCGGTGTCGCTCGGATTGGGCGGCACCGCTTTTTCTTGGGTCACATGATGCGCTGCATCGCGCTTCGAAAAGCGCTTTAATCTGCTGGAAAATGACCTCGAATCCCATTAGCAACCTGAATCTCACTACAACCTAGGCTTTCTCAAGAGAGGGGCGTAGTTTCTGCATGTCATCTGTGCACACCAATTTGAACGACTTCATGCGATATGTAAAGGGGATGGAATTCGCTGGCATTATGGTGCTAGTTATCGTCTTTCAAGCGTGCGCTGCCCAAGACCCGGGGCTGGATAGCACAACAATGCTTGAGCGGGTTGCCTTCATGAGTGCTGATGCACTTGAAGGCCGTGCCGTGGCGACGGAAGGCAATGCCGAGGCGCGTGCCATGATCATCGACGCCTTTGAAGCGAATGGGCTGATGCCACTGAACGATGAAGGCTATACCTGGCCCTTTACATTCGAGATGCGCAGCCAGAGTGATACGGTTGTAGTCGAAGGTCTGAACGTGCAAGGGTATGTCAGAGGCACGATGTATCCGGATCAATATATCGTCATGACGGCACACTACGACCACTTAGGTGTGCGGAATGGTGAGATCTACAATGGTGCCGACGATAATGCTTCCGGGACGGCAGGTATGCTTGCTATCGCTGAGGCTGTCGCGAGAAACCCGCTCAAACATTCAGTGCTATTTATTGCCTTCGATGCTGAAGAGAACGGCTTGCAAGGGGCACGGGCGTTTATCACAGAGGCCGTGGTACCGCACGAGCAGATGCTGCTAAATATTAACCTAGACATGGTTAGCCGCAATGCGCAGAATGAGCTCTACGCTACAGGAACAGGGCACTATCCTTACTTGCGACCACTGCTCGAAGAGGCTGGCACGCGTAGTCCTGTTAACCTGATGTTCGGCCACGAAGACGACTGGACCTTTGCATCTGACCACGGCTGGTTTCACCGCGCTGAGATTCCATTTATTTACTTCGGTGTCGAAGACCACCCGGACTACCATAAGCCGACGGACGATTACGAAAACATCGACCCTGTCTTCTATCCGCAGGTCATCGAACTCATCTACGACGCGCTCCAAGTCCTCGATGGCGCAATGAGCGGTGCGCGAATGGAGTAGCGGATTGCGTGAAAGCTGATTAGCATTTTAATGCTACGCTGCGCAAGTATCTTTGGGCACTACATTCCTCCGCGTACGAATGGACATGAGCGTCGTAGGTTGGGATGGACATTGCAGTCGATTTATGTGTGCTGAATCAACTAAACGGTGCCCCAAACGGTTGTTCGTGTTTAGGTGCTAGTGCTTCATCAACGTTGGTAATTCGGGTAAATGTGCTGGTCATTTTTGCGGTCACCAAGGCACTCGATTGCAGTCATACCCGTAGGTATGGCGAGACCGAGGAACGTAGGTGG
>CAYYHN010000378.1:0-5162 GCA_964471245.1 uncultured Rhodothermaceae bacterium
ATCGACAACCTTGTGGACAATGCGATCAAGTACACGTCTGAGGGGGCTACCGTGACGATAGAGGTAAAGAGCCGCGACAGTCAGGGCCTGCTCGTAGTGTCGGATACCGGGATCGGGTTTAGCCCGGAGCAAAAGGAACGTCTTTTCGACCGCTTCTACCGGGCTGATGAGAAGGAGGTGCAGGCGCGTCACGGCAGCGGGCTGGGTCTGGCAATCGTGCAGGCGATCACACAGGTGTACGGCGGGTCGGTCGTGGCCCACAGCGATGGGCTAGGGCGGGGCAGCCGCTTCGAGGTGCGTCTTCCTTTAACTTCGATAAAGCCGTAGATGCCTGAGCTAACCGTTACGCTGTATAAGTAGCTCTTCTTCATAGTTCGTATTTTCCATACTTATAAACCTAAACAATGATCAGCCATGACCCTACAGACGACACAAGGTGCCCTGCAATCTGCTTTCAGAGCCGCTATTCTGCTGCTCATGCTTTTTTCCAACTCGGCCATGGCCGTGCGGGCGCAGGCTCACGGTGCTATGCACGCCGCTGACTCGACAGACGTGGTTCGGGCTGTCGAGCGCTTCACCGAGGCTCTGGCGACTGGAGATAGCACGACCGTTGCCACGATGTTGGTCTCCGAAGCGGTGATCCTCGAAGGCGGGGGCGTGGAGGATCGGCACCACTATCTGGAGCATCACTACCCGTCCGATGTTCGTTTCTTGCAGGCTATGGCCCGCGAACCGAAGTCGCGCCAGGCTCATATGGTAGGCGATGTGGCCTACGTTGCCTCGACGAGCCGTCTCCATGGCACCTACCGAGACCGGGATGTTGACCTGAGCAGCGCTGAACTGATGATTCTCCGCAAAACGGCGGAGGGGTGGAAGGTTGCTGCCATTCACTGGTCATCTCGTTCTAACGATTAGCAAATCGATGTCATAGAGAATTGATCATGCCGTACGTTGTTGCTGAACCTTGCATTAACTGCAAGTACACCGACTGTGTAGAAGTCTGCCCCGTCGATTGCTTCTACGAAGGTCCTAACTTTCTCGCTATTCACCCGGATGTGTGCATCGACTGCAACGCCTGTGTGCCAGTCTGTCCGGTCGAGGCCATCTATCCGGACGACGAGTTGCCAGAACAGTGGGCGCATTACTCGCAGTGGAACGACTATCTTGCCCGGCAATGGAAGGAACTTGGGTACAACATCACAGAGAAGAAGGAAGAGGTGCCGTTGCAAACAGACTGTGCGGAGCAGGAGAAGTCTGAGCAGGACATCTTGACGTGGGAAGTGTAGTTGCGCTTTGGGTGAGGAGTATGAGGGTGGGGTTGGAGTTACCTCGCTATCGTGGACAGTTGCGGGCTTGAGTCGGTGGTGGATGTGTGGTACAGGTGTTCGTATTCCTGAGGCGAGGCATAGTCGATACTGGAGTGGCGCCGGCGCAGGTTGTGCCAACCTTCAAAGTGCTGGAAGATTGCCATCCGTGCTTCCGACTTGGTCGCGAGTCGGCGGCGATCCAAGAGCTCACATTCCAGGGTGGCGAAGAAGCTCTCGCACATCGCATTGTCAAAGCAGTCACCCACCGTGCCCATTGACGGTCGGACACCTGCTTCGCGACAACGGTAGCCAAAGGCCAGTGACGTGTATTGACTTCCATGATCGGAGTGATGGATTACATCATCGGGCTTACGCTGCTCTACAGCCATGTCCAGAGCAGCTAGCACCAACTCGGTGCGTAGATGGTGCGCCATCGCCCAGCCGACAATACGGCGACTGAAGGCATCGAGCACGACCGAGAGGTACAAGAAGCCGCTCGCCGTAGGCACATACGTGATGTCGGCTACCCAGAGTTGATTTGGCGCATCGGCCGTGAAGTCGCGATCGACCAGGTCGGGGCGCTGCTCGCCCCGCTTCGAACGTGTGGTTGTCTTAGGCCTGCGACGCCTACTCACGCCGTATATGCCCGCCTCACGCATCAAACGAGCAACACGCTTGCGGCCCACGTGGACACCCTGAGCACGTAGTTCAGCGTGAACTCGAGGTGCGCCGTAGGTTTGCTTCGACTCGGTGTGGATCTCTTTGATCTGCTCCGTGAGCGCCGCATCGGCCAGACTACGCTCGCAAGGTTCGCGCTTCAACCATGCATAGTACCCGCTTGTAGAGACGTCAAGCACGCGACACATGGTTGAAATAGGATAAGTGGCTTGGTGCGCCTTCACGAACGCGAAGATTTCGGTGGAATCACGTCGGTCTCCCGAGCGAACGATGGTTCAGCTATGAACCAAGCCGCGGCCTTTGCAAGAATCTCGCGCTCTTGTTCGAGCCTGCGATTTTCCTTACGGAGACGTTGGAGTTCCTCACGCTCTGTGCTGGAGAGGATGTCGGCACGTTTGCCCTCATCACGGTCGGCCTGCTTCAGCCAGTTGTAGATCGTTTGCTCGGAGGGTTCAAACTCGCGGGCCAGTTCGGCGACAGATCGGCCGTTGCGGGCCAATTCGATGATTTGCTGCTTGAAGGCAGCGGGATAAGGGGGTCGGTTTTTAGGCATAGTAGTCGTAGGTTTGGACTCCAGTCTACGACTATCCACTAAAGCGGGTCAACTCCAGCCCTAGCTAATCCCCATCGTTCTATCTAGTCTATAACCTTGGGGATCCTTCCTTGCTTCGCTCGTCAGGATGACAACGGTAGGATATGCTTATGCTGCCTCTGACATCGGCTACTTTGTTGTACCTATGTTGTACCAATACATGCAAAAGCCCTTGTAAATCAACGACTTACAAGGGCTTTCTGTGCGAAAGGAGGGACTCGAACCCCCACGGGAGTTACCCCACTAGATCCTAAGTCTAGCGCGTCTACCAATTCCGCCACTTTCGCGACATTAAAACAGAAGATACAGTATACTCTGTGGGCAAACAATGGATTCCCGTCGAACTTGACGCCGGTGTTGAGCGGCTGAATGGTTTTTAATTGGATGTAAACGGGGAATCCTGTTAGCATAGCGCTGCGTTGCTCAAGACAGCGATTTTCACTCATCTGGCAAGACGTAATATATGAAACGATGGACGCTCGGGCTCTTAAGCCTTGGGCTTGTGCTCTCTGCCGGAGCGCAATCTCCTGAAACTGATGCTGAGCTTTCTATAGTATCCGGACGCTTCGATAATGGTAAAATGTGGACATTCGAAGATCCGCCGCTCGAATTTTTTTCTGAAGCGTATGGATTTTCACCCGATGCCGAGTGGTTCGAAGAAGCTCGGCTAAGTGCCTTACGAATTCCTGGTTGCTCCGCATCGTTTGTATCTCCATCAGGATTGGTGTTAACCAACCATCATTGTGCTCGGGGTGCTATCACAGGCGCGAGTCGCGAAGGAGAACGTCTTTTGGATGATGGCTTTATTGCTAGTTCACTTGCCGAAGAACGACCGATGGAAGGCGTCTATGCCGATCAACTCATTGCGATCGAAGATGTAACGTTTGAGGTGCAAGAAGCGCTTGATGCTATGGAGACCGATGCCGAACGCGCGAACGCACGTCAGGAGGCGATTGCAGCAATCACGGCACGTGTGCTCGATGCAGCAGGAGGCATCGAGGCCGGGATGCACGTCGAGGTAATCGCGCTGTACCACGGTGGGAAATACTCGGCCTATACGTTCCGGCGCTTTACCGACGTGCGCCTCGTGATGGCTCCCGAACTCCAAATTGGGTATTACGGAGGCGACAGCGACAATTTCACTTATCCGCGTTACAATCTCGACATGACGCTTTACCGCGTCTATGATGACAACGGCGAACCGCTCCCTACCAATCACTATTTCCAGTGGAACCCAGAAGGCAGCAAGGAAGGCGATGCTGTGTTTGTCGTAGGCAATCCGGGCTCGACAAGTCGATTAGAAACAGTTGCCCAACTCGAATTCCGCCGCGACGTGATGGATCGCGGTGTGCTTGACTTCATTACTTCCCGGATTACTGCCATGCAGGCCTTCTACGATGCTGATCCGGAGACGGGGGAAGCGTTGGGGTTGCGTAACAGTATCTTCGGCTTGAAAAACGGGGAGAAGCTGTACACGGGGCGCATGAAAGCCCTGACCGATACCCGAATCATGGCACGCCGTGGCTCCGATGAAGCCGCCTTCCGTGAGTCGATTCGCGTGGATGGCCGTTTGCAAACGGCGTATGGCGATTTGCACGAGCGCATGGCATCTATTCAGCAGGACATGCGGGACTACGGGGCCATGTTTTCTGCTACGGTGGCGCTAACGAATCCAGCGTACAGTTCTACGGTGTTACGGCGCGCATTCAGCGCAGCGCAATTATTGGCGCAGCAGGCGCAAGGGGCATCTGCCGAATCGCTGACGGCATTGCAAGAGCAAATTCGTTCCGCTAGTGATCAGCCTGAAGGCTTACAGGTGCGCCTGTTGGCGGCTCGCCTCAGCGATTTCCAGACGCAGCTTGGTGCCGAAGATGAATTGGTGCAAGCCATGTTGCAAGGCCGTACGCCAGAGGAAGCAGCGGCTGCCATCGTTGCCGAGTCTGCCTTGACGACGCTCGAAGGCGTGGAGACGCTCTTGGGTGCAGTGAGCTCAGATGGGGATGTGGCACCTGTACCGCAGCCCGCGGCAGAATTGGCTGATGACCCTGCTGTGCAGATGGCTGTTGCGTTGCTGCCGCGCATGCAAGCGTACCAAAGTGCCTTCGCGGGCTTGAATGCACAGCAGCAGGAAGTTGCTAGCGCTTTGGGACGGGCGCGCTATGAAGTGTACGGCACCGATATTCCACCCGATGCTACATTCTCCTTGCGATTGGCCGATGGCGTGGTTTCATCATATGCCTACAACGGCACTGTCGCACCGGCCTATACGAACTTCTTCGGGTTGTACGATCGGTACTATGCCTTCGCGTTGACTACTGACACCATGGAAGGCTCCGAGTGGGATTTGCCCGCGCGTTGGCTCGATCCGCCAGCGTCGTTCGATTTGGCAACACCCATTAATTTGGTGACAACAGTGGACATTACCGGCGGCAATTCAGGATCCCCGCTCATCAATAGTGACCTCGAACTCGTGGGCCTTATGTTCGATGGCAACATCGAGAGCCTTTCTGGCAACTACATCTACTTGCCCGAAGCTGGCACGCGCTCGGTAGCTGTGGATGTGCGCGGCATGCTCGAAGCCCTTG
>CAYYHN010000379.1:0-5112 GCA_964471245.1 uncultured Rhodothermaceae bacterium
CTCGATGCGGTAGGCTTGTTCCTCGAAGTACGCCGGGAAAACTTCGACGACGTCGCCGCGCACGCGGAACGTGCCGGGCAAGAATTCCACGTCGTTGCGGTTGTAGAAAATCTTCGAGAGGCCGTGCAGCAAGTCGTTGCGCTCCATCTCCTCGCCTTCACGGAGTTGCACAATCTGCTTCCGGTACTCGTCTGGCGACCCCAGTCCGTAGATCGACGACACCGAAGCGACCACAATCACGTCGCGCCGCCCCGAGATCAGCGAACTCGTCGCCCGCAGCCGCAGCCGGTCGATCCGGTCGTTGATTGACATGTCCTTCTCGATGTACGTGTCCGAGTGAACGATGTACGCCTCGGGCTGATAGTAGTCGTAGTACGAGACGAAGTACTCGACCGCGTTGTTCGGGAAGAACTGCGCCAACTCGGCATACAACTGCGCCGCCAATGTCTTGTTGTGGCTCATCACCAACGTCGGCCGGTTGAGCTCTTTGATGACATTGCTCACGGCAAACGTCTTACCCGTTCCCGTTGCACCGAGCAGTGTCTGGTACGGATCGCCGCGCCCGATGCCGTCGAGCAATTCGGCGATGGCTTTGGGCTGGTCGCCTGTGGGCTTGAACGGGGCTTGGAGGTCGAAGGCTGTCGGCTTGACGAGCGTAGACATGAGCAATGCAGCAGATTGATGGCGGAACCCTGCAAGATCGGAGCAGGGCGTGCCACCCTTACGTCATAGCGCCTCGCTTTGTTTTTCCCGTACCAATCGTGTTGACAGATCTGCCTACATGTCCAGAACGGTCGGATTGGACACGTTTTGCACGTCCAATGCTCGCCTTTGTGCAGCCTTTCATAGCAATCGGCGTAGCGTAGACGACGCGTCTTTCCCACCACTTCCGCTGCATCGCTATGGAGCCATTGCTGAACCCACTGGCCTATGTATTGTTGATGGGTGCTACTCTCGGACTGATCCATCTTGTGCTGCTGTTGCCTCGTGCTACGCGCACGGTAGCGGATGGGCTACATGCAACCCTGACGGGCATCTATGTGATTGTCGTGGTCGCCTTTGCCTTGCAAACCAATGTCGACCTGATTTCGTGGCTGCATCGTGCTCCTTGGCTCGTACATGGCATTGGCCTCATTGATCCGCTCGTCTGGCTGATTGGACCGCTGCACCTATTCTATGTCCGCACCGCTCTACGCAAGCAACCGCACTGGCGTTGGCACGATGCACTACATGCCATCCCGGCTGTGCTTGTTGTACTAGAGCTCTGGCCGTTCTACATGCAGTCCAGTACTGCCAAATTGGTACACTTGGTTCGCATCCACGAGACGCCGTTTGTACCAGGGTTTATTGCGGTGGTGTGCATCGTGCAAGGCCTCGGCTACGTGCTGTGGAGCTTGCGTTCGATTCCTAAAGTGCCAGCCCTCCCCCACACCAGGACACTGCATGGCTCTTGGACGCTCCGTTGGTTCACATACATCACGTTAGTCGCGTGGCTCGGCTTTCTGGTCTTGTTTCTTGGTGCACATGTCGGCGTCACGCCATTTCTGAACTTGGGCAATGGGGTCAGCACCATCATGGTCGGCTGGCTTGGAGCAGCAGGCTATCTGCGTATCACTTCGCAGCGCCCGCCGCAGCCCGAGCACTCGGCCTCAACAGTGCCAGCGAAGAAATACGCACAATCGGGCCTTGATGCTGCCCGAGCAGCACAGTACCTCGAGCAATTGCAGCAGGGACTTCGCGATGAGCAGTGGTACATGGACGCCAACCTCACGCTACGCACGATGGCCGAACGCCTCGACATGACGCCGCACCACCTGTCACAACTCATCAACGAACATCTCGGCACCACCTTTCATGCGCTGGTAAACGAGCACTGCGTTCGGCACGCGCAGGCGCTCTTGCGCGATGCAGCGTATGCGCACTATACCATGGAAGGCATCGCATTGGAGGTCGGATATAGCACTCGTTCGACGTTCTATAACGCATTCAAACGGCACACGGACCTTACGCCTGCAGCCTACCGAAAGCAGGTGCATACACGAATGATCTAGTTGTCGCCGTACATCGGCAAGGCATCCATTCCGAACGGGTTACACAACAGCCATCATCAAGCACGCCATCTTTGGCGACGCTGCAACTGTTTCTAACGAGACCGAAGTTGATGATGAAACGAGCCGCTGCCCTAGCTGTTTGCCTTACCCTTGCGTGTAGTTCTTGGGCCCAATCCACCGAACCCAACGTCCGTGCCTTCATGGATCGCGTTGAAGCACTTGTCGCTGACAAGGCCGTTGTGGGCGCAGAAGTGCTGCTGATGCAAGGCGATCAGGTCCTGCTGCACCAAGCCACGGGGTGGCACGACCGTGAGGCCAACATTCGGCTACAAACAGGTACGATCTACAACATCCGCTCGATGACCAAGCCGCTAGCGGGCACGATGGCCGAGATTCTGATCGACCGCGGAGTGATCAACCTGCACGATCCGGTCGCGAACTACCTCCCGTCATTCGATAACGAACGAAGTCGAACCATCACCATCGAACAGTTGCTCTTGCACCGTGGTGGCTATGAGCAAGGCATGCCGGGGATGTCGTGGACCCAATACGAATCCGTGCACTCCATGGCTGAGTACTGGGGCACCACCGGACCAAGCCTGCCCCCTGCCGGCGCATGGTCGTACGCTGACGCCCATGCCGACATTTTGGCCGCGGTGGTGGAAGTGGCGACAGGGCACGGTGCAGGCTGGCTGCTGCAGCACGAGTTGTTTCAACCACTGGGGCTCACCGACACGTTTACAGAAGTCGCTGCCGACGATCCTCGCCTAGCTCGTGTTGCCCCGCTCTATCGTGGTAGCCAAGGCGACTGGCAACGCGCATGGCATCCCGACGAAGGTCCGTATTACGCCTTCACCATGTTCGCGCAGAGCGCTTTCAGCACTGCCACCGATTATGCGCGCTACCTCCGCATGCTGATGGACTGTGGCGTTTGGCAGGGCCGACGTATCCTCGCATGTACGTCTGTACAACGTGGCTTTGCTCCCCGCGAGCCCTTGCCGCTACCACCGGCCCTGTTCCCACTCATCGAAGGGCGGCTGGGAGCGTACGGGCACTTCTGGGGCACGGCCTTTTTGCATGAGGCACCGGATGCAGCGATGCCCTTCGTCTTCATGCACCAAGGCTCTGATGGCACCGCGGCCTATGCCTTCCCCAGTCTTGACCTCATCGCCGTTGTCCTAACACAATCACGTGGCACCACGGGCCTGCCTCTCATCGAGCAAGCGCTACAAGAACACATCGTCACGCCGCTGGTCGGGTTACAGTAACGACCGCGTTGCAGAACGACTCTTTCTCGAAACAAGCACATCCAACCTGTTCATTCACATGTATATCCGCCTTTCCTCGGGCTGTTTGGCCGTTGCTCTCCTCGTAGGTTTCATTGCACACAGGCCACACCAAGCCGAATCTGCATATTCCTCTACCTCCCCAATAGCGAGTCGCACAAAGACGATATCACCCCAAGTTGGTCACCCGATGGTACGCAACTGGTCTTTTCGATGGGTCCCGCCAGCGGCCCGGCTGACATCTATCTCATCAATGCCGATGGTTCCGGCTTAACAAACATAACGAATCATACCGCTAACGACCGATTCCCGACGTGGCAACCGCAGCAATAGCAAGCCCATTGCCATGAGTAGCCATCAGATCTATTCCCTATCTGCCCTTCAGTCGCATACTTTGCGCATAGCGTCGTTATCTTCTGCCTTATTGTGTGGATTAACTAAGCGCTATGTGTCTAAGCAAAAACCGGTGGATCAGCCTCTGTCTGTCGCTTGATCTCCAGCCCGATCTCAGTGTCTTCAACCGCTTGCAGGATGCGTATTCTGAACCTCATCGTGCCTACCATACGATAGAGCATCTCAAAGAATGCTTGGCGCATCTCGACTGGGCAATAGCCGAACACGGTGTTCCTCAAAGGGCGCTTGCCGAAATGGCCCTGTGGTTTCATGATGCGGTCTACCGACCGCGTGCTACCGACAACGAGCTTCAGAGTGCCAATTGGGGCCGAACGTTTCTGCATGATGCAGGTTTATCCACAGCCGCTTCAGGCACGGTCCACGCGCTGATTATGGCGACGCGTCATAACGAACCGCCACAAGATACAACCCAACAGTTTGTCGTCGACATCGACCTTAGCATCTTGGGGGCTGCCCCAGAACGGTTCGGTGCATACGAGCAACAAATCCGACGGGAATACAAATGGGTTCCGTGGTTTCTCTACAAGAAGAAACGCAAGGAGGTGTTGCAGCACTTCCTATCGGCCACCCGGATCTACAACACGGAGGTGTTTTACGCTACGTACGAGTCGCAAGCACGTGATAACCTCGCACGCTCCATCGCCCAGCTAAGCTAGTTACGCGCTACGCACACCATTGATGAGCCCACCGATGGCACCGCACATCGCTATTCTGGCCTGCAGGACAACCTCTCCCAAAGCTACTCCCGCCCAATGCTGGTGATGGGGTTCATCAGCGCAGCCTTGACCGACTGATAACCGATGGTCAGCCATGCCAACCCGAGTGTGAGGGCGCCCGCCAGAAGGAACGTGAGTAGGCTGAGGTCGATGCGGTAGGCGAAGTTTTCGAGCCAGCGGTTCATGGCGAGGTAGGCGACGGGCGTAGCAAGGACAAAGGCAAGGCCGATCAGCTTGGTGAACTCAGACGAGAGATGCAACAGGATGCTGCCCACCGATGCCCCAAGCACTTTGCGGATGCCGATTTCTTTCGTCCGCTGCTGCACTACGTAGGCCGCAAGTCCGAACAGGCCAACGCACGCGAGTAACACCGCCAGCAGCGTGAAGGCGTTAAACACACGGCTTGAGGCTTCATCGGCAGCGTAGAGGGCGGCGAGGTCTTCATCGAAGAAGCTGTAACTCATCGGCTGCATGGGCACGAGGCGATCCCACTCGGCTTCCAATGCAGCCAGTGTGGCAGCGGTGTCGCCGGGCTTGATTCGGACAGCGTAGTTGGGCGGGACAAACTGCGACAACCCCCGCGACATCACCATCGGGTAGATCTCGGCATGGAGCGACTGGAAATGGTAGTCACGCACGACGCCG
>CAYYHN010000380.1:0-5107 GCA_964471245.1 uncultured Rhodothermaceae bacterium
CGATGCCACCCGGCAAGGCTGGCGCTACCCCGGCGACGGCAACAACGTCGTCTTGCATGAACTGGCACACTTGTTCGACTTTGACGCCGCTACTGCCGACGGCACACCCTCGCTGATGGATGCCGCCTCGGCTGATGCGTGGCGCGAGTTGGTTGCCCACGAAATGCGCCGCATCCGGCAAGGTCGCTCGCTGCTGCGTGGCTACGGTGCTACCAATGCGGCTGAATTTTTCGCCGTGGCAGTGGAGGTTTTTTTCGAGCGCCCACACGCCCTTGCGCAGGCACACGGGCGTCTTTTTGAGGCCCTTTCGGCGTTTTTCAACCTCGACCCAAGGCCTTCCCGCGTTTCGGAACAGTAGTTGCTCAACCCCTGAGCTGTACATAACGTACCTGTGCGGTCCTCGGCAGGTACACTGTTTCAATCTCGATGGGAAATATGCCTTATGGCTACCATATTTATTGCGCATGCCCCTTCTAACCAAGAAGCCGCTCGCGCACTGACGACAATTTTAGAAGGCTACGGCCACACGGCTTGGTCGCTTGACAAACTTGCACCGGGGGCCGTTTTCCCAGAAGCGATTGAAACCGCCCTACACCAAGCCGACTGCGTAGTTGTGCTTTGGTCGGAAGCTGCGCTAGCTACACCATGGGTACGCAGTGCCGCACTACACGGGCATAAGACAAGCCGCTTGGTACCTGTGCGACTCGAAGAAGGACTCAACTTGCCTATCACATTCGCCGAAATGAATGTGCCCACGCTTGCCACAACGCCTACGAGCCTCACACCAAACAGCCTTCGCCAAGTCGTCGGGTGGGTGATGAACGTGCTGGAAACGTCTGTACCAGCACATGGGGGAGCAGCCCCTCGTACATCAAGCGCCCGTATCCTGCCTATGCGTTCAGCTACCCAAAAGGCCTCTTACAAGCTTCCTCGCTGGCATAAAATTGCCAACCTCAGCTAACAGTCATACGCCATACATAACCTACTCCCCCGCGTGGGCTTGTGCGCCTACGCGCTCTCTCTCCCTACTACGCTTCTCTTTCTTCGGACCTTGTTGGGCCAGGTCTTTTTGTCTGGATATCCCCCAGGCACATGCTAAGACATTATGGACCACACGCTTCGTAGCGACCTTCTCAATGCTTCTGCCGTCGTCGTTAGTTTCAACGGCACCATGACGCATCTCAACCTAGATTGGCAAGCCCTCAGCCATCAGTTAGCAGCCGCAAGCCAGACACTCGGTCATCCGTGGGACGCCCATAGCACCATCGACATCAACCTCCATCGCATTCGCCGCGAGTCGGAGGATGATTACCATACGCTGTGTGGCATCATCAGCGAAGCCGAACAAGCTGGATTTGACGCGGCCACAGTGAACAGCTCACTTGTCGCGCTACTGAGCCAACGCCCACGCAGTACGACGGCAATCGTTACGAGTCATACACGCGCGGGCGTGCGGACGTTGCTGCGCCACGATGCCTTTGGTAGCTGGCACCCGCAACTCATTGCCAAAGAAGACGTGTGGAAGGTTAAGCCTGACACCGAAGGGTTGTCCCGCCTGTTCGATTACCTCGACGCCTCTCCGATCACGTCCATCTATATCGGGCACGACCTGCGCGATAAGCACGCAGCAGAAACTGAAGGCATGCGCTTCATTTGGGTTGAGGATCTCCGTTTAGCTCCAGATGCCGATTCTGCTGAACCCAACGTCGCTAGCACGCTTGCGTTCGAGACAGAAGCCGAACGACCACCGTCCAAACATACACGGAGCACTAAGGTCCGCATCACGCGCATTGTCTAACCCTACTGCTACCGCATTTCCTTGGCATCATTCGCCACATTGACTGCAAACACATGAACATGTCTCCCTTACATACCCCTCGGCAAGAAAGCCTCACACGCATTTTTGCAACCATGGAAGCTGGCGAAAAGAAGGCCGTTGAGAAGCACCTCTGGATGCATCGTGCGCAGTATCCTGACGATCCAGATCTGCCCACCATCGAAGCCACACTTGCCCTCGGTGACCTCGATTGGCATAAAGCCATCCGCATCTTGCAGCAGGCACTCGTGACTCTACCTAGTCACTTCGGTTCGCTGCTCATGCTAGGTAATATCTATTTACAGCTTCAAAAATACACCGAAGCCGCTAGCCTCTACAGTCGTGCGGCACATGTCGGCAACGCGGAACAGCAGGCACAGATCGATGCACTATGGCCCAAGTTGTCCGAACAAGGTCTCGACACGCGTCCGGCCGTGCATAAGCTGGCCATCATCGCGGTAGAGGGCGATCAACACGGTGTGTATGATCTCGCACATGCATTGGTGCCCTACGCTGCTGTGCGGCTGTTTATCTGCCGAGAACTCGAAGACATGGACGAAGCTGTAGCATGGGCGGATGCCTGCTGGTTCGAGGGAGCCAGCGAATTGCTACGCATCGCAAGCGAGGATCCTGTTACGAGTGCAAAGCCTATCGTGTGCCGGATGCTAGGCGATGAAGTGTTTTCCCCTATGCCGATCAGCATCGATTGGACAGCCGTGAACCACCTGATTGTGAAGCAACCCTACCAACGCAATCTGCTGGTGGAAATGGTGCCCGGCCTGACGCTGACGACCCGCGTGCATGTGCTGCCTGAGGCCATTGATGTAAGCCGCTACCCGATGCAGGCGCGCCAGAAAGGCTTCCGCATCGCCGCTATCGGGCCAATCTATGGGCATAGCAACCCGGGGCTCATGCTACAGATTTTGGCACGACTCGTGCAGCAGCATAGCTTCTATCACCTGCACATAGCAGGCAGATTCCAAGATCCCGCCGTCCGGCTGTATTGGCAGAACACGGTGCAACGTCTTGGCCTGACGGACCACGTCCACCTCGAAGGCCCGCAAGAAGACCTCAGCGCGTGGCTCGCCGACAAAGACTACCTCTTGTGCACGAGCCTGCACGAGCGCACTGGCTCCGCCATTCCCGAAGCGATGGCGTGCGGCATTAAGCCCGTTGTGCACTTCCATCCGTTCGCCGAGACGATTTGGCCCGAGGAAATGCTGTTCACCTCCATTGACGAGGCACTCTCGATGATCACCACCGAGCAGTACACCTCTAATGCCTACCACAGCTTTGTACACGAGATGTACCACCTCGACGGCCTCGTAACCAAGCTGCGTCCCATCCTCGCCGGATTGTTCGCCCGTGCCACTACTCCTGCTCCCAACCGAGGTCCAGCCATTCCAGATGGCTTCGGTCAAGCGCTCCGCAACTTACGTGCACTCCAGCCAACCTGATCACTTCACACTGTTCCCGACGACGTAGTAGCCCAGCCTAGCGCTTATGTGTGCCATTTGCGGGATTCTGAATGTAGATGCCGACCGACCGGTTGACGCCCAGCAGCTCAAGCGCATGGCGCGTACGATGCGGCATCGCGGCCCTGATAGCGAGGGGTTCTTTGTTGATCGGCAGATTGGGCTTGGGCATCAGCGCCTAAGCATCCTCGACCTCTCCGATGCAGGCCACCAGCCCATGACAACCGATGACGGGCGCTACTGGTTGGTATTCAATGGCGAGATCTACAACTACGTCGAGTTGCGGCAACGGCTGCGGCGCAAAGGCTACACGTTCCGCTCGCAGACCGACACCGAAGTCCTGCTGAAGCTGTATGATGCCTACGGCACACGTTGCCTCGACTTCTTGAACGGCATGTTTGCCTTCGCCATTTGGGACAAGCAGGAGCGCCGCCTCTTCGCCGCCCGCGACCGCTTCGGCATCAAACCGTTCTACTACCATTTCGACGGCCAGACGTTTGCGTTCGCCTCCGAGATCAAGGCACTGGTGCGGGCCGGGCTCGTGACGCCCGCGCTCAACCCCGAGGCGATGGCCGACTACCTGACGTTCCAGTATGCGCTGGGCGACAAGACGCTCTTCGCAGGCGTCCAGAAACTGCTGCCTGGCCATTTTATGACGCTGGACGCCGACGGCAATCTCGCGCAGTCGTGCTACTGGCACCTTCACTACACGCTCGACACCGACCACAGCCCCGGCTACTTCGAGCGACGGCTGGAAGAGCTCTTGCACGACGCCGTCCGCCTTCGCCTCCGCGCCGACGTACCTGTAGGCGCCCACCTCAGCGGCGGCCTCGACTCCTCGACCGTAGCGAGCCTCGCTGGCCAGCACAGTCGGGGTCGTATCCACACATTCACGGGCAAATTCCGCGAAGGCCCAGCCTACGACGAATCGTCGTACGCACGGCTCGTGGCCGAGCAGATTGGATCGCGGCACCATGAAGTCGTGCCCGGCCCCGAGTTGGTGACGGACGTGCTGCCACGCATGATCTACCACCTCGACGAACCCGCTGCCGGACCCGGCGTGCTGCCGCAGATGGCCGTCTCGGCGCGGGCGGCTCGCCACGTGAAGGTAGTGCTCGGCGGCCAAGGCGGCGACGAGCTCTTTGGCGGCTACACGCGCTACCTGATTGCCTACCTCGAAGAATGCCTCCGTGGCGCAATCGCTGGCGACACGCAGCACGACAAGTACGTCGTCTCGTTTGCTTCCATTCTGCCCAACTTGCAGGAACTCCAGCAGTACCGTCCGCTGATGCAACACTTCTGGCGCGACGGCCTGTTCGAGCCAATGGAGCAGCGCTACTACCGCCTCATCGACCGCAGCAGTTCCACGCTACCGCTCGTCACACCTGACTTGAAGGCGCAGATGGCGGGCTACAGCAGCTTCGAGTCCTTCCGCTTCCTGTTCGACGAGCTCGGCACGGCGTCGTACATCAACCGGATGACACGCTACGACTCGCTGACGCTCCTGCCTGCGCTGCTGCACATCGAAGACCGCACGAGCATGGCCGTCTCGCTCGAATCGCGTGTGCCTTTGCTCGATCATCGCATCGCCGAACTCATGGCATGCATTCCGCCGAAGGTCAAGTTTGCTGGTGGCCGCTCGAAACGTTTGTTCCGCGAAGTGACCAAAGGCATCGTGCCCAGCGCCATCTCGCAGCGCAAAGACAAGATGGGCTTCCCTGTCCCACTCACGCTCTGGTACCGCGAAGCTCCACACGTCCGCGCCTTTGTGATGGACACCCTCCGCCGCCAACGCAGTCGCAATCGCGGCTTCTTC
>CAYYHN010000381.1:0-1665 GCA_964471245.1 uncultured Rhodothermaceae bacterium
GACGTATTAGGTCGTCATGTCGCCGAAGTGCATCGCGGGTTTTTGCACAGCGATGTAGTCCATAGCTTTACCATTGACACCGCTGGCTGGGCCTCCGGTCTCTATTTTGCTCGCCTCACAACAAACGACCAAAGCCAAACCACCTCGATGATTCGGGTCGGAAGCGCATATCACTAAGTGGGTTTCACTACTCCAACGGCATCGCAACCCAAAGTCCTCAATGCACCAACACGCGCCGGTCGCGGGGGTAGGTGACCTCGTAGCGGAAGGCGACAGTGTCGTCGGTGCCGGGCAGGAGGGTGAGTCGCCACGTGAGCAGGCCGGTCTCTTCGTCGTATTCCACACGGTCGCCGAGGCTAGTTTTGACGTCGATGCGCTCGTCGGAAGGTATGGGCACTTGGTCTTGGAGAAGCAGTGTGACCGGCACGCGTTTGTTGTTGCGGATGGTGATGGTGTAGCCGCGCTGGTCGGTGGTGCGGTTGCGCAGGAAGTTGCGCGCGGCAAACTGCTCATCGAGTTCGCGCTCCACAACGACAGCGGGATCGCGGCCGAGCGAGACGGTGAGTGTATCGCCGATGTTGGCGGTGTCGAGGTCAGATTCACCGATGTAGGTGCCTTCGAAGAAGAGGTTGGCGGGGCCGCTGACGAGGTCGAGCCGTGCCCAGTCCGTCAGGCCAGCAGTTAGGAAAACGCCCGCATCGAGCTTAGGCGTGGCGGCATACTGGTACGCTGCCGCGACGGTCTCCTTAGCGATCTCGACGCGGTACACGCTGCCATCGGCTGGGATCGTGTACGGCAAGGCAATGGCAAAATTCGTCGTCGTCGCCTGCTGCTGACGCGTCACGGGTGGCGGAGGCAAGTCGGTCATCACGGGCTCTGCTTGACTGGCTTCGACTCGCATTTCCTGCATGACCATGCTCGCTTGCACGCGTGGCTGTACCTCACGCGCAAAGCCCAACCGCCACGGATCCAGTTCAGGCTTCACGGTCGATTGGGTCGGATCGCCAGTAGAAAGGGTGAGTTGCACATCGGCCCAGTCTTCGCCGGAGGAATGGATGACTTCGGCGGCGTAGGTGAGGTTGACGGGCTCGCCCACTTCGTCGACGCGGAGGTCATAGCGCGGCGACCAACGCGCCGAAGCCACGCGGTAGCTGAGGGCAAACTGCGCAGCCGTTGTCCGGTCGGCCTGCACCTTGACGGTGACTTCGCTCACGGCCTGCCGCCGGGCGCGATTTGGCTGGAAGACGCTCAGTTGCGCTTGGATGCGCGCGATCTCCTCGTTGAGCGCAGCAATGCGCCGCTCCAGCTCCAGCCGTTTCAGGTTGACCTCCAGCAGTCGCTCCCGAAGCAGGTTGGCCGCTGCTTCGAGGTCGGCCGCCTGCACGCCGTTCTGTCCACTCAGGTCGCGGTTGTCGATAAGGAGTTGCCGCTCCATCGTGTAGACATCGAGGACGCCCTGCTCGTAGGCCAGCGAGTCGCGCTGCTCGTCGAGCAAGGCGCGTAGGATCGCGACGGAGTCTGCTTCGACAGGTGCCGCTAAGAAATCGCGGCGATGGGTGACGGAGAGCACGATGAACGCGCCGTCGCCTTTCACTTGGACGCTGGCGGGATCGAGCTGCGCCGTCAGCCCTTTGAAGACGAGTTCGGTGGTCCCCGCAGGCACCT
>CAYYHN010000381.1:1675-5102 GCA_964471245.1 uncultured Rhodothermaceae bacterium
CAGACCAGCTTGCCGTCGCGGTCCGCGTCACTTGCGCGCCCTGCTGGAAGACCGTCACAGCGGTGATGGTGGACGGCACATCTTGCGGCGGCGTCTGGCCAAAGCCTACGAGGAAGAGAACGCTGAGGAAAAGATTCATAGGGCTGGATACATAAGGCAGCAATAAAACAAGGAGACGAAGCAATGAAACAGGGTCATGCAATCTTTGAGGCGTTATGCCTTGGTGGCCCCCCAAAAACGTCGTCATTCCAACACCACGCGGCGGCCTTTGGGGTAGCGCACTTCGTAGCGAAAGGCGACGGTATCGTCCGTATTCGGCGGCAGCGTGAGTTGCCACGTGAGCAGGCCCGTCTCGTCATCGTATGATGCCCGCTCGCCCGGCTCAGCACGCACGGCGATGAGTTCGTCGATGGACACAGGCACTTGGTCTTCGAGCATGATCGTCACTGGCACGCGTTTGTTGTTGCGGACAGTGATGGTGTAGCCGCGCTGGTCGGTGGTGCGGTTGCGCAAGAAGTTGCGGGCAGCAAACTGCTCGTCCAATTCGCGCTCGATCACCACACCCGGATCGCGCCCCAGCGAGACCGTCAGTGTGTCGCTGAGATTCGCCGTATCGAGGTAGGATTCGCCGATGTAGGTGCCTTCGAAGAAGAGATTGGCAGGACCGCTCACAAGGTCGAGCCGCGCCCAGTCCGTGAGGCCCGCCGTCAGAAACGCCGCAAGCTCACGCTTGGGCACGGCCGCATACTGGTAGCTCGCCGCTACTTCGTTCTCAGCGATCTCGACGCTGTAGTTGTTGCCATCGGCCGGGATGGTGTAGGGCAAGTCGATGGCAAATGTCGTCGTGGTCGCTTGCTGCTGCCGTATGATCCGTGGAGAGCGCTCGGCGCGGTTGCGGTGGGGGCGCTCTCCACGGCCAGATGGCTCATCTCCCACAACTCCCGTAACAACAACCTCATCCAAGCGGAGTAAGCTAAGCGGCAAATAAAAATCGACGACCTCAGCAGTAACCTCCGATGTTGTTATAGTTTCGTAGCCAATGAAAGCAACTTGGACACTTTGTCCTTGTAACCCTTCTGGGACTGCAAGGTTGTATCGCCCGTCAATGTTGGTCACCGTTCCATTTTGGGTGCCTACAACTAGTACCGAGGCCCCGATTAGCACTTCGCCTTGAGCGTCATATACCACACCACTTAGCCGCCGGGGATTCGAGTTATATGCTTCTCTCTCAACGACTCTTGCCTGTCCTGCTCGCATTTCTTCAAGAAAGCCCAACCGCCATGGCGCTAATTCCGGCTGCATGGTCGACTGGGCCGGATTGCCCGTCGAGAGGGTCAGGCGCACATCGTTCCACGGCTCATCTGAGGCTTGCTGCACGTCAGCATAGTAGGTGAGGTTGACCGGTTCGCCGACAGCCTCGACGCGGAGGTCGTAGCGCGACGACCAACTGGCGTCGGCGACGCGGTAGGTCAGTGTGAAGCGCCCTTGCGTGGCCTGCGCAGCTTGCATCTTGACGACGACCTCGCTGACGGGCGTGCTGGTCGTCTGCTGCCCACCGAGTTCGCGGAGTTGGGCTTCGAGTCGGCCGATTTCGTCGCGCAGGCTGCGGATGCGGCGTTGCAGCGTAAGCCGCTTCTCGTGCAGGTCGAGCAAACGTCTACGCATAAAATCGGCGGTGGCTTCGAGCGCAGCGGCTTGCACACCCTCCTCTCCTCCGACATTGCGATTGTCCACGACGAGTTGGCGTTCGCGGTCGTAGACATCGAGAACGCGCTGCTCGTACGCCAGTGTGTCGCGGCGTGCTTGCAACAACGTTTGGAGCAATGCAACCGAGTCGGCGGATACGTCTTCGGTGAGGTAGTCGAGGCGATGGGTGACGGAGAGGACGACAAACGCACCATCGCCGCGCACCTGCACGCTGGCGGGATCGAGGGCAGCAGTGAGGCCCATGAAGACGAGGTCAGTTGTGCCCGAAGGCACGCGGGCGGTCGCCGTCCGGGTGACTTGTGCGCCTTGTTGGAAGACGGTGACGTCGGTGATCGTAGAAGCCACCTCTTGCGGTGGCGCAAGCGGTCCCCACAGGCTCGCGGCGAGCCCTAAGCCAAGCAGCCATACCATGGTCGCACACACGGTTTGATGGTAAGAACGCTGCCAAGCTAGAAGGATTAACGCATTGGTTCAAGGCTATTCTGATTACAATCGACGCTGACACGTATGATAGCAGCCACCTTCACCTGAATACATACCAGCAAGCACAATGCGCAGTCGATGTATCCGAGGCAACTTTCGGGACGGCACCGCGTGCATGCGTCCTACCTTTTCGCCTTCGCATCGCTTCCGAATAGACACCAATGACCACTCTCATCCTCGGTGCTGGCCTTTCGGGACTCACGGCCGCCTACCTGCTGCGCCAAGCAGGCCACGACGCCGTCGTCCTCGAAGCGCGGGATCGCCTCGGCGGCCGCATCTGGACACAGACGCATGCCGACACGCCTACAGAAGCTGGGGCAACATGGTTTGGACCAAAGCACACGCACCTCGTCGGTCTGCTCGACGAACTCGGCCTCGACGCGTTTCCGCAAGCTATCGATGGCATCAGCTTGTTCGAAACGATGTCCTTCGCGCCGCCGCAGCAGTTCCACATCCCCAAAGACGAGCCGCCCAGTTACCGCATCGCAGGCGGCTCCTCGGCCCTCATCCACGCCCTCGCCGACCGTCTCAATCCGCAGCAGATTCACCTGAATACGGTCGTCACCGCACTGGATTTTACCCAGACACAAGCGATTATCCATACCCGCGACGCCCGCACCTTCGCCGCCGACCGCATCCTGTGCACGCTCCCTCCGCGCCTGCTGGCACATACGATCAGCGTTACACCCGGCTTACCCGCTGACTGGCATACACTGGCTTCGACGACACACACGTGGATGGCGGATTCGATCAAGTTCTTCGCCGTCTACGCCCAGCCTTTTTGGCGGGCAGGTGGCTTCTCAGGATCCGCGTTCAGTCAAGCGAGCCTCATCCCCGAGATGTACGACCACACCAGCACCGACGGCACCCGCTTCGCCCTCAAAGGCTTCCTCGCCGGACGCGCATACCAACTCAGCCCCGCTGCCCGCCGCCAAGCCGTCCTCGACCAACTCGCCACGTGGTTCGGCCCCGAAGCCCGCGACGCACAGGCCTATGGCGATGTCTGCTGGCGCAACGACGCGTTCACCCGCGTGCCCGATCTCGAAGAACTCTTCCCCCACCAAAACAACGGCCATCCCATGCTCCGGGAGCCGCTATTCGACGGACGGCTCTTGCTGGCAGGCTCCGAAACCGCCGACGCCTTCCCCGGCTACATGGATGGAGCTGTCAACGCTGCACGGCGTGTCGTGGCAGACGTGCTTCGCTGACTCAATAAGCACCTAACCGGTATTTCAGG
>CAYYHN010000382.1:0-5100 GCA_964471245.1 uncultured Rhodothermaceae bacterium
CACCAAGCGGCTCGACTTCGTGCTGGGTAGGCAACTGCAAGCACCGTCCATCGCCAATTTGCTGTTGGACGTCTTCGATAGCACGCTCAAGATCATTGCCAATGCCGCGACGGCAGGCATCTACATCTACAACTTCGGCGTCCCACCGGCTACCTTTACGCTGACGGCCAACGTGACGCCCGGCGCGGCCCTCGCTGATGGCTGCCAGACTATTCCAGCCAATGGGGTTGTCGTCACCCATCCACCAGGCGGCACGGCGATCAATGCCGTACCGGGCGTCAACTGCGCGGAGAACGGCTGGAATTTCTTCCAATGGACCGGCTCCACCTCGTTCGACCCGCTCGTGGCCGCCCCGGTGGTGCCCTTCCAAAACCGCGACGAAGACCTCACCGCCACGTTTGCACAAGCAACGCTGACGTTTGAATTTGCCAGTGCGCCCTCAGTCGAATGCGTGAGCGAGGTACCTGCGACCGGGCTTTCGGTAGGCGTATTGCAGATTCAAGCCAACGAGTTGCCCAGCCCCTTGCCAACCGCCAACTGGCGCGTCCAGCGCCTTACGTTTACCCCAACAGCACTAGGTGGTCTCGGCGGCGAATTTGCAGATATCATCGAGCGGATTATCGTCCAAGGTGATGGTGTGACGTTCACACTTGATGATCCGCCGACACAGACGGTTGTGTTTGATCAAGCCTTCGAGGCCCTCGCACCGTTTACGTTCCAAAACATGAACTTGCTGATCCCAGCGGGGCGGTCGGTGTTCTTGGACGTGATCTACGAATTCAAGGAAGGTATCACCTGCCCAACCCAGCCGGATAACGTGGCGGAACGCTCGTATGCGCTCGCGCTTGATATGGCAGGTGGCGTCACCGCTGCGCCTGAGAACAACGCCTTCAATGGACTGGTGTTACCCACAGGTACGGTCAACACCGGAGCGCAAACCGTCTCGTGTGTCTTCAACCGCACGGAAGAATCCGCGTTTGCAACCATTCCCAAAGCGCTGGAGGTGGCCGTCGCAGGCGACCTCGTTGAAGTCTGCCCCGGCGACTATGTGGGCACCGTTGACCTTGCCATCCCAGATCTAACGCTCCGCTCGAAATCAGGGCCAGAGGTCACGCTGCTACGGCAAACCGATGCAGAAGCCACTGTCGTCGATATCACTCAAGGACCCTTTACGACGGCGCGCCGGATGACGCTGCAAGGGTTTCAGATTTTGGGCGGTCAGCACGGGATCGTTATCAAAGCGGATAGTACACGCATCGGTGTCGACCCCGAAAGCGAACGCGCCGCGGAGTTGATGCGCAATGTGATCGGTAGCCAAAGCAATACCGGTATTCTTATTGAGGCCAACAACAGCCTCATAGCGGGGAACTATGTAGGACTAAATGCCGCAGGGACAGCAGGCTTGCCCAGAGGTGAAGAGATCTTGACGGGCGTTCAAATCGGGAGTGGGCGAGGTACCCGAATCGGTGGCCAAACACCTACGGAACGCAACTTCATCACGAACCATAACTTTGGCATTAGCGACGAAGGGCAGGGCACGCACATCCTTAACAATGTTATCGGACTTAATGTAGCGGGCACAGCGGTCGTTCCAAATGGAACAGGGATCTCCCTAGACGCCAAATCAACACAGGCGCATATTGGGAACGGTACACGTGAAGGCGCTAACATGGTCTCAGGCAATGAGTTCTCAGGCATTGTTATCAGTGGTGCTTCGGATACCGTGATCGACCTGAACTTTATAGGGACAGACTTGTCTGGCAGTTCACGCACAGCTGGTTTTCCCAACGGCTTGGATGGCATCCATGACGAAAGCGGGCAAGGCACACGCATCACCCACAATGTAATCCGGAGTGGAGGCTCGGTTCTCGCACGTCGGGATGGCATCCGATTGGAAGGCAGCATAAACCCAACCATGACACGCAACATCATAACAGCCAACTTCCGAGGCGTTTACGGACAAAACAGCCGACGCATTGCCCTTGTGCAAAACAAGATTGAGGAGAACACCTCGAATGTCGTGTTGGAAGGCTCCACCACACGTGTGCCGCTCAGTGGCAACCAATTGAGCTTGAGCCTTGGCATCTTCACAGGCATCACCCTCGACAGCACCAACGCGGATATCATCGGCAATAACATCTTCGACAATGCGGACGTGGGCGTACGGCTGTTGGGCGGCAGCAAGGCAACCATCCGCAACAACAACATCGCAGGCAACCCGGACTTCGGTGTCCTCAATGCCGACACGACCAACTTGGTACAAGCGCCCGACAACTTCTGGGGCAGCCTCGATGGTCCGTCGGGCCGAGGACCGGGTACTGGCGACGCCATCAGCGGCGGCGTGCAAGCGAACACGTTTCGCACGCAGGCCGTCACCGCCGTTGCCAGTGTGGAAGACGACACGCTGTTTGTCCCCGTGGCAGATACGACGGTGCTGAATGTCTTTGTGCAACAGTTCAATGCAAACCAGCAAACAGCAGAGGTCAGCGTAGCCGACGAGCAAGGCTGGGTGACGCAGGCAACCACCAGCGTGCCACTCGATGCTGACACGGGCGGCGAACTGGCCGTTGCCGTCATCGTCCCGGAGGGCACGGAGCGCGGCACACCGAATACGGTCACGATCTCGGCGGCGGTGGGCGACGTGACCGAAAACGTCACGTCTGTCGTCATCGCGGGCGACTCGCTGGACTTCAACCCGGTGGACGTGACGCTGACGATGCAGCTCCAACCGCCTGCTGCCGCCTCCGCTGGCTGCTCGACGAGTCCACCGCCGGGCAGCGTGCTCACCGTGCCGCTCAACAGCACCGAAAACATCAGCGCCATCACTACGACGGCGTGTGCGGATGCAGGCTGGAACTTCAAGAACTGGACCGGCTCCATCTTCCGCGATGCCGCCGCCACCTCGGTGCTGATGACGACCGACCTCGTCACCATCGCCAACTTCGAGCAAGCGCTCCTCACCCTCGCGCTGGCCCAGCAGACCGCGCTCTGCCCCAGCGACGACCGCCTCAGCGAGAGCCTTGTGATCGCGCCCGTCACGCTGACGGCCAACGACGTCGCTGCGTGGCAAGTCGCGAACGTGACCTTCCCGCTACGCAGCGACTTCACAGCCGACGAGGTCACGCTGCTCGAACTGGAACTCGTCAACTTCGCAGGCCGCCGAATCTCCGGCGTCATCACCAATGTGAATGATGCCCCAGCGCAGGTGGCGTTCAATGACCTCGGCGTAACATTGCAACCGGGCCAAACGCTGGACATGCGCTTGCACGCAACATTCAACGTGGCCGAAACGACCTGCCCAACGGCAACGAAAGCGTTCGTAGTAGAGATGGACGGCAGCCTCGTGCAGGCCGATGCGTTGATCGACGGCGTCCCAGCGAACGGGTTGATTGAGCCTGTCAACCGCACAGATGGCGCACGCCTCACGACAGGCTGCGTCCATCGGAAAGCTGACAAGGAGGCGACTCCGCTGGCACTGTACGAAACGATCCAGCCCGGACTAGATGACGCTCAGCCCGGCCAAGTCGTCGGCGTGTGCCCGGGTGACTATGCAGCCGAGTTGCTCATGGATCAAGCGCGCGTCACCCTCTTTTCCTTCGAAGGACCGGATTCAACCACCGTGCGCCCTCCCGACGATGGCACAACCAACGAGCCCGTGATTTCGGTTTCGGGTGAACAGGCCATCGTGCAAGGCTTCACGTTGCGCGAGAGTTCCGTCGGTATCTCCGTGCGTGGCGACGGTGTGGTCATCGGCACCTCGGTATCGGACGCCACAGGCAAACGCGATGATGAAACAGCCCGACGCGAACGCAATGTTGTGGTCGATCATTTCTCCGCTGGCATCGACATCAAAAGCGACGAGGTGCAAGTACGTGGCAACTACGTCGGGGTGCTCGCCGATGGCCTCACACGGCTTAACAATAACGTTGGCGTACGTATCGAGCGGTCGCGTGTAGGTGCGGTGATCGGTGGCACAGATCCACGTGCCCGCAATGTGCTTGCCGGAAACGTTTTTCATGACCTTGAAATTGCCGGCGATAGCACGGTGGTTTTAGGCAATTTCATCGGCATTGGCGCAGATGGGCGAACGTCTCTGAACGAGGCCGTAACACACGAAGGCATTATTATTAGGTCCTCAGCGTCGGGTACGCTTGTCGGTGGTACCGCACCCGGTGCGCGCAACGTCATCTCGGGCAACGGCGATGGCATTGAGGTACAAGGCCGCAACACGAGCATCCTCGGCAACTACATTGGGACGGATAGCACGGGCACATTAGCCGTCGCCAACACGGTAAGCATCCTCGTAGATACATCAGCGGTCGGCACGGTGGTTGGCGGCCTCACCGAAACCGCCCGCAACGTCATCGCTAGCGATGGCCGCCTCCTCAGTATGGGCGTGCATATCTTCGGCACGGATACACCCATCCTGGGTAACTCCATCGGGACGGACAAGCTTGGAGCCATACCGATGGCATCACTTGTAGGCATTCAGGTCGACTCGACGGCTTTCAACACTCGAATTGGTGGCAGCGAGGCTGGGGCACGTAACGTGATTCTAGGCAACGAATTCTCGGTGCTTGTACGCGGTGCCAACAACCGCATCTTAGGCAACTTCATTGGCTTAGCGGCCGATGGCCGTGCGCCCTTTGCCCATACCTTTACCCTCGATCCCACGGCCGCCGTGCTCATCGAACCCAGCGCACGGGCAACGGAGTTGGGGCGCGTGGGCGCACTAACTCGCAACGTCATCGTAGGCCATGACCAAGGCGTGGTGCTGCGCGGAGATAGCGTGCAGGTGGTCGGCAACTTCGTTGGCACCAACGTAAGCGGGGCGTTCCAAGAAGGCTTCGCCAACAACAACGTCGGCATCCTCGACGAGGCCACGGGGTCCTTCATCCTGAACAATACGGTGCGCGGGCACGACCAAGGCGTCTTAGGGAATGGTGCAGGGATCCGGCTCCAAGGCAGCCTCGGCGCGACGGTGCGCAACAACCTCGCGTCGGCGAACGACTTTGGCATTGAGGTCATCGGCAGCCGCGAGGGCGCGATCCAGTTCAACACGCTGCGCGGCAACGACTCCAACATCGTGCTGCGCAACAG
>CAYYHN010000383.1:0-5060 GCA_964471245.1 uncultured Rhodothermaceae bacterium
CGTTGGGACGGCAGCCAGTGGCATGCGCTGGGCGTAGGGGTGAATTTCTCGGTACTTGCGCTTGCCGTAAGCGGGAGCGACCTCTACGTAGGTGGCTCGTTTACCGATGCGGGAGGCGTTACGGGGACGGAGCGGATCGCGCGCTGGGATGGCAGTCAGTGGCACGCGTTGGGAACAGGTGTGAATAGTTCTGTGAACACGTTGGTTGTTTCCGGTAGCGATGTGTACGTGGGTGGTGGCTTCACGGATGCAGGTGGCGTCGCGGCTGCCGATTACGTGGCCCGCTGGGATGGCAGTCAGTGGCATGCGCTGGGCACAGGGTTAAATAGGAAGGTACATGCGCTGGCCGTACGTGGAGGCGATGTGTACGTGGGCGGTGACTTCACGGACGCAGGTGGCGTCGCGGTTGCCGATTACGTGGCCCGCTGGGATGGCAGCCAGTGGCGTGCGCTAGGACAGGGGGTGAGTGATACGGTGCGTGCCCTAGCTGTCAGCGGTACGGATGTCTACGTAGGCGGCTTTTTCAACGATGCCAGTGGTGTGGCCGGTACGACCAAATTGGCCCGCTGGGATGGCAGTCAGTGGCACGCAATAGGGGGCGGAATAGGCGTTGGCTCGGCGGTAGGGGTATCGGCCTTAGCGGTTGATGGGAGTGACCTCTATGTAGGTGGTTCGTTCGCAGATGTTGGAGGTGTCGCAGAAGCAGATAATGTAGCACGTTGGGATGGGAGCCAATGGCACGCGTTGGGCAGTGGCCTCAGCCGCAACGTTGTCACACTGGTCGTAGATGGGAGCACTATCTATGCCGGTGGGCTTTTTACCAACGCGAGTCATACAGGCAACGCCGATTATATGGCCCGCTGGGATGGCAGCCAGTGGCACGCTGCTAATAATGGTGCGCAGGGGCTTAACAACATAGTTGCGGCCATAGCGAGTGCAGGGACCGACGTATATGTAGGTGGGTTTTTTGCAAATGCGGGAGGTGTCGCAGAAGCAGATAATGTAGCACGTTGGGATGGGAGCCAATGGCATGCATTGGGCAGTGGTCTGAATGGCGCAGTCTATGCCTTTGCCATCGCTGGTAGCGACCTGTACGTGGGAGGTAGTTTTACCAGTGCGGGCGGTGTCGCAGGGGCCGATAATGTAGCACGTTGGGATGGGAGCCAATGGCACGCGTTGGGCAGTGGCCTGAATAGACTCGTGAGCGCCCTCGCCATCGATGGTAGCGATGTGTACATCGGTGGCCTTTTCACAGATGTGGGTGGGAATCCTGATGCAGATTATATCGCACGATGGGATGGCGTCCGGTTCCACGCACTGACGGGGCTAAACAATGTGGTCAGATCCTTTGCTTTCCTAGGTGGCGATGTGTACGTGGGGGGCAGTTTTACGGATGCGGGCGGTGTCGCTGCTGCCGATTACCTTGCGCGTTGGGACGGTAGCCAGTGGCACGCGCTGGGCTCGGCGGTGAACAGCACCGTGAACGCATTGTCTATGAGCGGAGGTGATGTGTACGTGGGGGGCAGTTTTACGGATGCGGGTGGTGTCGCTGCTGCGGATTACGTTGCGCGTTGGGACGGTAGCCAGTGGCACGCGTTGGGAACTGGTGTAAATAGTCTCGTGGACGCGGTAGCAGTGAACAGCAGCGATGTGTATGTGGGAGGTGGTTTTACTAGTGCGGGAGGTGTCCTTGGTACGGATCAGGTTGCCCGCTGGGATGGGAGTCAGTGGCATCCGCTAGGCAGTGGGCTGAACGATGACGTCCGAGCGCTGGCCGTGAACGGAGCCAATGTATATGTAGGGGGGGTATTTGATGCCACTAGAAATGGCATAGCTGCCTCACATATTGGTCATTACGTCGGTCCCGCTCCGGTCATGCCGCTTACCATCGCAGGCATCACACCAGCGGCCAACGCCGTCAACGTAGCCCGCGATGCCACTGTCACCGCCACCTTCAGCGCCGACGTAGATCAGAGCACCGTCAGCACGAGCACCTTCACCCTTCGCGGCAACCTTCGGGGGTTATATACGGGTAGCTTTACGGTCAATGGTGCCACGATAACGTTTGACCCCGCCACAGATTTCCTACACGGTGAGGTCATCACCGTCACAGCCAACGCAGGCCTTCAGGATATGAGTGGCAACGCGTTGGTACCTCAGACGTGGACCTTCACGGCGGCACCGGGTACAGGCACGGGGTTCTTTGGCGCAAAGCAAGTCATCACCGATGCCGCCGATGGCGTCACCGGGCTTCAGGTCGCCGATGTCAATGGCGATGGACATGTGGATCTGCTGTCATCGACCAATCCGGGCAGTGCGATAGCATGGTATGAGAACGACGGCGCAGGCAGCTTTACCTCCCGTATCGTTGCTGACCCCGTTAACGCAGCCAATGCCTTATTCGCGGCCGATGTAGACGGCGATGGCGACATGGATGCCCTATCCGCAGAGACCTCCAACGAGGTCTTCTGGTACGAGAACGACGGGGATGAGAACTTTACTGCTAGGCTCATCACGTCGAGTGCATTAAATCCCCAAGGCGTGACGACGGCTGACCTTGATGCCGATGGCGACCTCGATGTGATAACGGCATCCTTTCAAGACAGCGATTTCGCATGGTATGAAAACAATGGCAGCCAAGGGTTCACGAAGCGGTTCATCGATGCCAACGCGCTTGGCCCCCGACATGCCGAAGCAGCCGATGTAGATGGGGATGGGGACCTTGACGTGCTGGTGGCCATGAGCGCAACCGGTGAGTTTAGGTGGTATGTCAATGACGGCAACCAAAGCTTTACCCGGGCTACAATCGTCAGTGGGGACCCTGTTGGATCGCTCTATCCGATCAATATGGACGGGGATGGGGATTTGGATGTTATCGCTTCGTTAGGCAACAATCTCCTCGCATGGTACGAGAACAACGGCAACCTTACGTTCACGCCTCATACCATTGCTGATGTGACGAACGCATCTTTCAGCAGCGTCTATGCTGGTGACATCGACGGTGATGGCGATATCGATGTGGCTGCTACCCGAGCATGGGATCATACCGTGGCATGGTACGAAAACACGGGTGGGCAGAGCTTCACCGAACACGTTTTGGCTACCGATGCAGAAGGCGCACGGAGGGTAGTTGTCGCGGACTTCGATGGGGATATGGATCTGGATATTGTAGCCGCCTCGTCGACCGATGACACGATTGCTTGGTTTGAGCAGACAACACCGCCTTTCACCATCACCGCCGTCACACCTGTCGCCAATGACCTCGATGCCGCCCGCGATGCCAACGTGACGGCCACGTTCAGTGCAGATGTGAACCAGGGCACCGTCGGTACCAGCACCTTCACCGTGCGCGGTAGCCAGCGCGGCGACTATGCGGGTACGATTACCTTCCCGATGACTAATCAGGTGCAGTTCGATCCTACGGTGGACTTCCTGCCGGGTGAGGTCATCACCGTGACGGCTACCAGCGGGATCCAGAGCAGCGGCGGCATAGCACTCACGTCGCAGTCGTGGCAGTTTGTCGCCAACTCGGATGCCGCTGCCACTACCTTCAGGAAAGAGCAGTTCGTGTCAGGTGTCGTCCATGATCTGCGTGCTGCTGATTTGAATGGGGACGCGCACGTAGATCTGCTTGGGGGAGATCAGAGCGAAGATGAGGTGTTCACGCTGATGAACGATGGGACGGGCGGGTTCAATCGTCAGGCTATATCAAGTGCGATCGTCAATCCTGCTTCTGCCGATGCCGCTGATATTGATGGTGATGGCGACTTGGATGTGCTTACCGCGGGGAACAACCAGCTGATATGGCTGGAAAACGAAGGGGGCGGGACGTACACGCCCCATGTGACTGCGACGGCCATTATGAATGTATGGCGCGTTCGGTCGGCAGACTTAGATAACGATGGCGACTTGGATGGGCTCACTTCAAACACACTCGGCCAGATCCGTTGGTATGAGAACGACGGCGCCGGAGGCTTCACGGAGCATGAGGTAGCGACCTTCTCCAGTGCCGCCATCCATTCGGTCGAAGCGGCGGATATGGATGGCGATGGCGACTTGGATGTGCTGGCAGGGGTTCTAACCAACAATGAAGTCGCTTGGTACCGAAACGACGAGGGGACCTTCACCCAGAAAACGACCATCGATGCCCAAGCGATGGGTGTGTGGTCAGCTATGCCCGCCGATATCGATGGTGATGGTGATGTAGATGTAGTCTCTGGCGGCAACAACAACCCCATCTACTGGCATGAAAACAGAGGCACGGACGGGTTTACTCGTCACTTCGTCACCAGTACGTTCACCGAAACGCGCACGGTCCACGCGGCCGATATTGATGGCGACGGCGACATGGACGTGACGACAACGACGCAGGACGGAGACGTTCGCTGGTTTGAAAACAACGGGAGTGGGGCGTTTACCACCCGCTCAGTGGGGACCGAGACATCAGCAACACCATATGCCACCATCGCGGCGGATATCGATGGGGATGGTGATCTCGATGTCGTCTCAGGCACCACCAACGGCATGACGTGGTACGAGCAAGCAGTGCCGATTCCCGAACGTGTTATCTCCGGCGATGCCGGCTGGCGCATGCTGTCCGCGCCCAAATCCGGCTTTGCCCTCGATGACATCGCCGACGACACCGACATCCAAGGCCTCACTGGTGGCACCAGCCCCTCTGCCGATGCCAACGCCTACCTACTCCCCAGCACAGGCGTCTGGACCGAACCTACCAACGTCACCACCCCCTTCGGCGCTGGCCTCGGCTTCATTCTCTACTTCTTCGACACCTCGCAGGCAGGCACAGGCACGCCCTTGCCGCTCGACCTCGATGCCATCGGCTCTGAACCGACCACCGACGTTACGGTGCCGCTCAACACCGGCGGCTTCACCCTGCTGGGCAACCCCTTCGCGCTGTCTTTTGAACTCGACCAACTCACAGGCAACGGCAGCGGTGGGACAGGCAGTGGTCTAGTAAGTCCGGTACAAGTGTGGGACGATGGTACGGGTAATCCCAATCCGGACGATCTGGCCAACACAACGGGCACGTTCCAAGTGGT
>CAYYHN010000384.1:0-5059 GCA_964471245.1 uncultured Rhodothermaceae bacterium
ACCGCTACGTGGGTGGCTCCAGCCTATTCAATTACGACCAAGTGAAGAAGCGTATCGCACGGTTGCAGGCGTGGTACACGGCATGCTCCGCCATGTGTGCTTATACAAGCGAGCATGCAGGTGTCGATCGCGACCTCTCGAAGCAGAACATCCCGGCTAATGCGATCAAGACAGTACTCACTGATTTCATGCAAGAAGCATCGCAGTCGCTGTTGCAACTGACGGGTGCCAAAGGGTTTCGCTTAGATCACATCGCAGGTCGAGCTACGGTTGATAGCCGTCCGTTCCAAATCTTTGAAGGCGCGAACGACATCTTATACCAGCAGATTTCTGAAGCCTTCTTAAAGCTGATGCGCCGCTCGAAAGAGCACAACCTTTACCAATTCCTTGTGGGTCACAACCTAACAGAACGTGCAGCTGGCTATTTCCGTCAAGCACTCGATTTCGAGGTGTCTTCCAAGCTTCCCCAGCGTAAGCACGTTGAACTCGGCAAAATGCTGGGCCGTATCATCTCGATGGACATGACAATCCGCCTTGGAGAACGCGGCTTCCATGCAGACTTGATCGCCAATTGCTTGAATGTGTTACGCGAAGACGTTGAAGCGACCCTCTCTTCGTTCCGCAAGCAGCGTCTCGCAGATGTAGTTGAAGACTACCTAGAAGATAGCGCTTGGCTTAACTACCTGCGAGTTCAACCCCAGCGCTAACGGATCCTGCATTTTCGGGCGGGGCATGTTTAGCATTTTGGGCGGATGAAAATGGACCTCACTTGTGCGTTGCCTTAACTTTAAGTTCTTTTACTTAAGCTTTTCTGCATGATAAGGTAGCCGATTTCGGCATAATGAATGCACACTAATAATCGAATGTTCTAAGCCTTCCGCTGCTGCATTGCAAGGTGGAATTTTCCTCCGATTTTGTGGATACCGTTGTTGGGGGGAGGGAGATTTCTACATACACGTTTCTACTTCGCTCTAACACCTTGGGGATAGGACACCTTTGGTCTTTTTCTAGCAAGCCCACTTCATGCATTGGGTGTCGCGATATTTTTCTAGCGTTGCCTGATAGGGCTCCTTTTCTATCAGTTCTGCGTTGCGCGCCTGATACTGATGCACTTAATCGTGCTTTACTATATCGCCCGGATCTGCTAAAAATTGTCATCAGATCCTTTCATCAACTTGTATACCACTAAACCCTAAAACACTTAATTATTCAGGTATTAAAGGCTATCCGCAAATCATAGGCAAGCACCTAACCTGAGTGATCCACTACCTGAGGATAAGCTGTTTGAACTGAGTTATTGAAAAGCATCACAAGAAATGATTTGAATTACAGGACAGGAAATTCGCTTGCACGCCGTTCCTCCTTTGCCCTGAAATCCTATCTTACGTGCCCCTTTACCCTATTAGCGTCTCTGCATTCTGCACCATGTTATTCTACTTGATACCCCGAACTTCTATTCGGTCGGTGCTAGCTGGCCTCGTTCTTTTCTTATTGATCTACTCTCTCGGTCCATCTATGCTTGCTGCTCAGCCTTCTCCAAGCAATCTTGTACCTCGTTTTTCGATGGAGTCGACCCCATTACACCTCGAGCGTCCAACCAATGCGGGGGCATTCGTGAACGTCGTCGGGCGTAAGTCCGCCATGTTTGGCTACGAAAACCGCACCTTCGAGGCATGGGTGTATCCACTCAAGCTCATCCGCGACTTCAAGCTCTCGGTCCAAATTGCTGACTATCCGGGCACTTTTGATGGGCTCAGTATGATGGCCCATATTGACGTTCGCCCGGAAGCCACTACCATCACATATCGGCATGCTGCGTTTACCATACGGCAGATTATGTACGCGCCTGTGGACGAGATGGGCGTCATTATGCTGCTCGATATTGATACCGTCCGTCCCCTTGAACTGACGGTCAGTTTTCGCCCGGATCTGCGCCTGATGTGGCCTGCAGGACTGATGACGGGTAACCTCGGCTGGGATGCGGCTCGTGAGCGATACAGCATCGTCGAGGAAACGCGGCGCTTTGTTGGCGTAATTGGTTCGCCGGGTGCGCGCGACATTTCTGTGATGCCGTACCAGGAGGAACCTCAGGATATTCCTACCTCATTTGTACTTTCCATCGACCCGGACGAAGCAAAATCGAACCTCTACCCAATCGTGCTCGCAGGTGCTGTTAATGGCTATGAAGCAGCACACGAAACGTATGATCGCCTACTTGCAAACGCTGCTCCGCTCTACAATCAAAACGTAACGTACTACAACGAACTGCTTGAGCGAACCATCGAGTTCGAAACGCCGGATGAGCGGCTAAATGAAGCATACGATTGGGCAAGGATTGGCATCGAAAAAGGCTTAGCGACGAACCCATACTTGGGCACCGGATTCGTCGCCGGGTATCGCACGGCTGGCAATAGCGAACGGCCGGGTTTTGCATGGTACTTTGGTCGCGATGCACTTTGGACGGCGTACGCACTGACGGCCGAAGGTGACTTTGCCAACAGCCGCACGGCGCTCGATTTCCTTGCGCAATTCCAGCGTGACGACGGAAAAATCCCCCATGAGATCTCGCAAAGCGCATCCTTGCTGCCGTGGTTTGATGACTACCCCTACGCTTGGTCCAGCGCCGATGCAACACCAATGTACATCATCGCCCATGCCGACCTGTATCGCTCAAGCGGCGACCGCGCCTATCTGGAACGCCATTGGCCATCGCTGAAGCGTGCCTTCGAGTTTACCCGTACGACGGACACCGATGGCGATGGATTAATCGAAAATTTCAATCGACCCGATGGGCCCGACTTTGGCCACGGTTGGGTTGAAGGCGGCGAATTGTACCCCGCCAAGGAGGAGCTTTACATGCAAGGGCTCTGGCTGCAAGCCTGTGCCGACATGGCATCTTTGGCCGATCTTCTTGGCGAACCCGATGTTGCTACGGCTGCTCGCGCTGCGGCTGCTCGCACCAAAGAGGCAACGGAAGCCAACTATTGGAACGAAGAAGCTGGCCACTATGCGTTCTCATCCGAAAATTCAGGCGATGCGTTTTGGTTTGAAGACACCGTCTTGCCTGGCGTTCCAATGTGGTGGGGCGTTCTTGATGAAGCCCGTGCACAGCTAACCGTCGATCACCTTGGGGCCGCCAGTTTAGCAACGGATTGGGGTGCTCGCATCCTTTCGGCTGAAAGCGATCGGTACGATCCACTATCGTATCACAACGGCTCTGTCTGGCCGCTTTTCACGGGCTGGGCTTCGATGGGGGCGTATACTTATGACCGGGCTCACGTAGGCTACCAAGCATTGATGGCGACAGCGCTGTTAACCCGTCAAGATGCACTGGGCTATGTGACGGAACTCCTTTCGGGCGACTACAATACAGCGTTTGGGCGTTCGTCGCACCATCAAGTTTGGTCTGAAGCGATGGTCATTACCCCAGCATTACGGGGAATGATCGGCTACCATGTGACAAGCGGAGGACAAGTGTTACATCTCGGACCACAAGTACCTGTGGACTGGGATACCTTCGCTGTCCGCCAGCTCAAAACTGGTGACGCTACGTACGACTTCGTGGCCGAACGCTCACTCGGTGAAGATAGGTATACCCTTACCCGTACCTCAGATAACCAGGCATCGCAATTGGCATTTGCCCCCGCTTTGCCACTAGATGCAATAGTTACCGACATCACCGTGGACGGCGAAGTTGTACCATATGACACCTCTGTGCGTGGAGACGTGCAACGCGTCCGCATTACTGTCCCCCTTGATTCCGCAGTCGAACGAGAGATCATAGTTCGCTATACAGGCGGGTCAGATGTTGCGATTCACCATGAGCCGGCCATGCTAGGTGCTCGAAGCAAAGGCCTGCGAGTGCTTTCGTCACGTGCAGAAAATGGACTACTCACATTAGTTGTGGAAGGCTGGGGCGGACTTACTTATGACGTCTTCCTCCGCACACCTCACCGCACGGAAGCACAAGAAGGCGTCGAGGTCTTGCAGCAAGCCGACGGCGCACGGCTACGGATAAGCTTTCCGGAAGAAGACGGCTCGGCACACCCTGATGGGTATGTCCGGCGCACCATCGAATTGCCCCTTTTAAACTGATCACACTGAAATAATTTTTATCCATTGCGTCGTATGAGGCTGTCCCCAAGTGACCAGCCTCGTACCTATGCTTAGTCGTGTTTGGAGTGGTGCCTTACAAGGTGTCGATGCCTTTCCCATCGTCATCGAAACGAATATTGATGCCGGGATGCCAAGCTACACCGTCGTGGGCTTACCGGATAGTGCCGTACGTGAGAGCCGCGACCGCATCGGTGCAGCATTGAAGAACAGTGGTTTGCCCGTGCCACGCGGACGCATCACCATCAACCTTGCACCAGCCGATGTACGAAAGGAAGGCGCAGCGTTCGATTTACCGCTCGCTATCGGCCTTTTGGCTGCACACGATGTAGCACCATTCGATATCGACAGGCTCAGGCGTTGCTTCATCATGGGCGAATTGGCGCTCGATGGCACAGTACGTCCTGTACGTGGTACGCTACCCCTTGCATTGCGAGCGCGCAAGGAAGGCATGCGTGCCGTGCTTGTTCCGAAAGAAAATGCTGCAGAAGCGGCTGTCATCGAAGGTATCCAGACGTTCCCGATCAGCACTTTGAAAGATGCGGTTGCGCTCCTCCAACGCCTCCCAGAGGCGCCTTCTGCTTGGCAACAGAACCTCGACGCACTCTTTGCCCAAGCGCAAACTTATGTACTTGACTTTGAAGAAGTGCGCGGGCAGCAAAATGCCAAGCGTGCCTTGGAAGTAGCGGCTGCAGGAGGACACAACGTGATGATGGTCGGTCCGCCGGGATCTGGAAAGACCATGCTTGCACGAAGGCTGCCAACGATTATGCCGCCGCTTTCACGCGATGAGGCGCTAGAAACGACCAAGATTCACTCCGTCAGTGGGAAACTCAAGAGTCGTTTTGGCCTCATAGCCACTCGCCCCTTTCGTGCGCCCCATCACACCATCTCAGACGCAGGCCTTTGTGGCGGCGGAGCCTACCCACGGCCGGGCGAGATTTCC
>CAYYHN010000385.1:0-211 GCA_964471245.1 uncultured Rhodothermaceae bacterium
TACACTCTTTACCATCAACGCGCCCATCTGACGCACCAAGAAGCCCAACTCGACGCGCTGGAAACCTTGGTCGCCGAGCAGTTGACCGTGCTGGCCGCGCAGGATGCCCAACTCGCCGCACAAGCCAACCAACTCACCGCACAGCAAGCCCTCCTGCTCGACTACGAGGCGTGGGTTGCCCGTTTACTGCCCACCGCGTCGGATGCTGCAG
>CAYYHN010000385.1:221-3615 GCA_964471245.1 uncultured Rhodothermaceae bacterium
CTTCGCCGCAGCGTTGAGCGTCATCGCTCGAACGCTTCACTTCTTCCTGCTCACGACCTCTTCGACCGACTCACATGCGCCTTTTCTCACTTGCACGCACATTGCTCCTCCTACCCTTCGTGCTCACGCTCGTCCTCCCCGCCTTTTCCCAAACAGGTAACCACATTGCGGGGGATGACGCTGGGGTTAGCATTACCACGGGCAGCTTCAACACTGTCGTGGGCGACTCGTCGAGTGCCAAGCTTTCCACGGGGAGCCAGAATGTGTCGCTGGGTTATCAGGCAGGTCGCTCGAATCTGGTAGATGGGAATGTCTTCATGGGCTACCAATCGGGATACACGAGCACCATTGGAACGGGCCTCGTCTTCATCGGCGCTCAAGCGGGACGGCTGAGCACAACGGGATACGACAACACCTATCTCGGCACGGAAGCTGGCGAAAACAACACGACCGGGTATGGCAATACGTTCCTCGGTGAAGAATCAGGGACGTTGAACACTACGGGGTATGCCAATACGTATGTAGGTGAGGATGCGGCCTTTTCATCCACTACAGCGTTTTTCAACACGTTCGTGGGCAACGAATCGGGCATCAGCGCGGATGTTGGCTCCCGTAATACCTCAATCGGCTCCGTATCCTTGGCTGATGTCGATGATGGGGACCGCAATACAGCCCTTGGCGATTCGACTGCCACGGATATTGGCGACGGGCGCTACAATACTATGTTTGGTCAAGCGGCTGGAGCAAGGACTGAGTGGGCAGACTTCAACACATTTATTGGAGCGCGTGCTGGAGGTGAGAATAACTGGAGTAACAGCACATTAAATGCCAACCGCAACACCTATGTCGGCTACTTCGCTGGGTATTCCAACAACACTGGCGAGGACAACGTGGGCATGGGCTATAACGCTGACTTCACAGCTGATGCGGCAGACCTCGGCGGCAATGAGCGCAATGTGTTTCTAGGTGCCGAAGCTGTTCTTGAAGGCGACGACACACATAATAGTGAACTCGGCATTGATGACAACGTGCTGCTCGGCTACAGCACACGCTCGGCGGTCAACCAAGCCGTCGTCATCGGCAGCAATGCGGATGTTATCGGCGAAAGCGGTGTCGCCATTGGCTACAACGCCGACCTTGACAACCTCAATACGGTCATCATCGGTGCTGAAAGCAGCAGCACGGGCCGGTACAGTGTCGCCCTCGGCTACCAAAGTGGCGTCGCTGCCGACAACAGCATTGCCCTCGGCAACGGCACTAACGTGGCAGCCGCCAATGAAGCGTACATCGGCAACGCCGCGACGACCTCCATCGGCGGGACGGTCAACTGGATGGCGATGAGCGATGAGCGACTGAAGACGGATGTGCAGCAGGACGTGCCTGGCCTTGCCTTTGTACGTCAACTCCGCCCTGTGCGCTACCGCTTCGCCCTCGACGGCTTGCAACACCTCTCTACGGAAGGCCAACACACGGAGGGGGCCTTACTAGCCAAAGCACAGACGTGGCAGACGGGCTTTATGGCGCAAGAGGTGGCTGCAGCAGCAGCGGGTTCTGGTTTTGACTTCAGCGGCGTAGTGGCTGCGGTCGAAGGCCGCACACACTACGGCTTGCGGTACGCCGAATTTGTGGTGCCCCTCACCCAAGCCGTGCAGGAAGTCGATGCATCCTACCAAGTCCATACCGAACAACTCGCCAGCCACGAGGAGCGGCTCGCCGCGCTGGAGGCGTTGGTCACGCAACAGCAAGCCCGCATCGCCGCACGAAACGAACAACTGGCTGCCCAAGCTGACCGCATCGTGGCGCAACAAGCCTTGCTGGCCCGCTATGAATCCTTACTGACACGACTGCACGCGGCAGAGCCCGCAACGGCTGTTGCCACACCGGATCGGTGAGTCATCAATGCAACGTCTGCATCAAACCCTCTTGCACCATGCGCTAACCAATTGAACAAGCTCGGATATGATCGTACGTCCATCCTGCCAACTATCCACATGCCCCATGCGAATCAACCCCTTCACCCCCGTTTTCTTTGCGCTGTCGCTGCTTTGTGGGCTCATGGCTACAGCCACCTACGGGCAGGTAAAGAATCACTTCGAAGGTGATGGCGCGGGAGTTAGCATCACTGGGGGTGACTTCGGCGTTGCCGTGGGCGACTCAGCGGGTTTTTCAGTGAGAACTGGGAGTCAGTTTGCTTTCTTGGGTTATCAAGCAGGCTATAATAACACAACCAGCGAGTTGGTCGCACTGGGCTACCTAGCAGGGTTCACGAACACGTCAGGCTTTGACAACACGTTTGCTGGCGTTCAGGCTGGATTTAGCAACGAAAACGGTGGCGACAACACGTTCATTGGCACAGAAGCCGGAGAAGAGAACACGACCGGGTACGACAACACGTTCATCGGCGAGGAAGCGGGTACGTGCAACACCACCGGGTACGAGAACACGTACATCGGTGCAGATGCAGGCATGACCGATTTGAGTAGCACGTGCGATACGTTTGGGACGGGGTTCAAGAATACGTTTGTAGGCCGCGACGCGGGTGCTTCCATCACCAGCGGCATTCGCAACACAGCAGTAGGGGTCGATGCCTTAGAGGACATCTCCTCGGGGGATCGCAACACCGCATTAGGCGACTCGGCAGGCATAGACATTGGTGAAGGACGCTACAACACGATGCTCGGCCAAGCCGCAGGGCCCACCACCGAACACGCCGACTTTAATACCTTCGTGGGTGCCAATGCCGGGTGGGACAACAACCGCACCAACGATACCGACAATGCCAACCGCAACACGTACGTCGGCTACTACACGGGCTATGCAAACCGCGAAGGCGAAGACAACGTGGGCATGGGGCATGAAGCCAACTTTGATAATACAGGTAGTAGCAGTGGCAACCAGCGCAACGTCTTCATCGGTGCTGAGGCCTTCATTGATCGTCGTGGTTCCTCCGTGGGCCATGATGACAATGTGATCGTCGGCTACAGTTCACGCGCCGATGCCAACAACACCATTGCCCTAGGCTACGATGCCGACGTGGCGGGCGACAACGGCATCGCCATCGGCTACGACACCGACCTTGATGGTGCAGGCGGCATCCTCATCGGTACGCAGACCACGGGCTCAGGCACCAACAGCATTGCCATCGGCACCCAAAGCAGCACGTCCGCTGACAACGCGATGGCCTTCGGCAACGGCACCTCCGTCAGTGCGGCCAACGAAATCACCTTCGGAAATGGGGCGACCACCTCCATCGGCGGTATTGTCAACTGGACGGCTACGAGCGACGCCCGACTCAAGACCGATGTGCGTGCCGACGTGCCGGGCCTTGCCTTCGTACGCCAACTCCGCCCCGTACGCTACCGCTTCACCCACGACGGGCTCCGCAGCCTGACGC
>CAYYHN010000385.1:3625-5050 GCA_964471245.1 uncultured Rhodothermaceae bacterium
AGCAGGAACCGCGAGTTCAGCAGTGGATCGTCGCTGACGCCGGCAGGCAGCGACTTGGAAGCAGCGCTGGCTGCGAAGGCGCAGGTGTGGCAGACGGGTTTCCTAGCACAGGAGGTAGAAGCAGCAGCCAACGCCGTGGGTTTTGACTTCAGCGGTGTGGTGGTTCCAACCGCAGGCCGCGCCCACTACGGTTTGCGCTACGCCGAGTTCGTGGTGCCGCTAACACAAGCGGTGCAAGAATTGGACATCCAAGTGCACGCGCTTGGTGCCGACCTTGCCAACCTCGACCAGCGACTCGCACGGTTGGAGACACGGTTGACCCAACCAGGCCCCGTTGCTATTCAACCCACTGTTCAAGCTCAAGACATTGAAGCAGCAGAAGCAGCGCTAATGCAACTCGAAGCGCAGGCTACTGAACATAAACCATAGTACTACGCAGGGTGCTTCAACCTCACTGGTCTACCATCGCCACCCCTTGCTTTAACGAAGGTACCGGGCTCACCCAACCACACCTGCTCCCATGCGAAACGCATCCATGCTTCTGTTACCTCACGGCACGTCAATACCACATCCACCTCTTGGCATGCACCTGCTCCTCCTCGCCCTCTTCACCTTACCCTTTGCAGTCCAAGCCCAGCAGGCACCGACGACCGCTGCGGCAAAGCATGAAGCCTTCTTCTCAGGTGGTACGGTCGTCAACACCACGACTACCAACAACCAGCAGTTTCCGTCGATTGCGATGGCTTCGGACGGCACCTATGTGGTTGCATGGCAAAGCAAAGATGAAGATGGCGATGGGTTCGGGGTCTATGCGCAACGCTTCAACGCTGATGGCTCGGTCAACGGCAGCCCCATCGGCGTCAACAGTACAACATCAGGCAATCAACTCCGCCCTGCCGTTGCGATGCTTCCTGATGGCCAGTTCGCTATTGCGTGGATGGATGACTCTGCAGGCAACGCTCGTGTCATGCTCCAGCGCTATGCTAGCGACGGCTCTACCAACGGTAGCGAAACCACGCTTGCCTCAGGCAGCGACTACTTCAAATTTCCGGCCCTCACCGCTACGGGAAGTGCCACTTGGGTAGCCGCTTGGCAACGTATCGCCGCCGATGGGTCCTCGTTCTCCATCGAACTGGCCCGTCTTAGCGCCTCCGATGGCTCAGCACTCGGCTCTGCCACACCTGCTACAGGCTCCACATGGGTTGGCGATGTGGATCTCGACGGCGCGACAGCTGATGATCGCTTTGTCCTCGTCTGGCAAGGCCAAGATGGTGATGATACGGCGGGTGTCTTCGCCCAACGCTACGATGCAAGCGGCGACGCCACAGGCAGTACCATTACCGTCCCCAATACGACCTCAGCCAACCAAACCGAACCGGGCGTCTCCATCGACAACGTAACTGGAGATTTTACCATTACATGGAC
>CAYYHN010000386.1:0-5043 GCA_964471245.1 uncultured Rhodothermaceae bacterium
CACAGAAATAGAAAAGGATGTGCGGCTCCTTGGTTTGCTGCCACCGCGCATAGGCATCTAAAAACTCTTCCTCTGTCCCCGAATCAGCCTCCCCCGTTGGCGTCCCAAACCGTTTCCAGAAGATGCCAACGAAGATATCGATGGTGTCGAGTTCGAGTTGCTCCGTGATGATGGCCTGCACGCGACCCATGTCGGGGTACGCATGGGTTTCCCACTTCACCAGTTCAAGATGCAAACCGCTCGAATTGCCAAGCGTACGTTGCAATTCGGAAACGACGCCGTCGAGGGCACTGCGTTCGTCGCCTACTTCACCCGGTGAGGCGACAAAAATGCGGAGTTGGGTGACTTGGCGAGGCATAGACAAGACAGCGTAGGTTAACAAGGAGCACCGCCTGAGTATAACGAACACCTCCGCCTGCACGCAACGCCTAACCATCCATGTGCAACCTACACAGAGCGTGGATTACATATGCCATGTGAAGCATAACCGCATCATCGCGAGACCCTAAGCCCCAACGTTGTTCGGGCTTTCTTTCCCAAGATGAACAATAGCTTGCGGGCCACTCATGCCTCCTCAAAGCACGTCATCGCGAAGCGGCGCAGCCGCTGTAGCGATCTCCCAAAGAATGGCACCCAAGTCAATGCTTTACAGGCTTTGGTCAAGGTGCCAAACCCGGCGGTTCATTAGCAAGACCGATAGCAACGCGGCGATCGCCTCACATTGGTAAAAGGTTGTCTGCCTTAGGAGATTGCCACGCCTGCGTTGCAGGCTCGCAATGACGCCATTGAGAATGCAGATACTCAATCCTGTTCCAACTACATTGGTTCTAAGCCAAACAAACTGTGCTGCCGAAGCTGCAAGCAGCCTATCTTACAGCCCCCATCCGCAAGCGCATCAACAACTTGCAAAGCGAACACCTTCACCAGCAGGTTAACCTACCACGCTATTCATTTTGACAGCACGCCATGCTAACCCTTCCCAACTGGCTTGACGCAGGCTTTCGCTACATCCTCAGTCTCATTTTCATCGTCTTCGGCCTGAATGGACTCGTCACCTTCATCCCCGTGCCGGAATTCCATCCCTTCATGGAATTGCTGGTCGAGAGCGGCTACCTCTATCTGGTGAAGGTGCTAGAAATCATTGGCGGTGTGCTGCTGCTTTTTCCGCGCACCGTGCCGCTGGCGCTGGTGATCCTCACGCCCATCGTTGTTAACATCTGCGCCTACCACGCCTTTTTCGACAGCCGCAACTGGCCCATTACAATCGTGCTCGGTGTGCTCACCCTAGCACTTTTGGCGCACCGAAGCGAGCGGTTTCGGCTGCTGTTGCGTGCAGATGAGGCTAACAAAAGCTAGCCCACGCGCTTACGACGCGGGCTCTGTACCGATGCACGCCCTGCCTGCTCGGCTTTGAGGTAGGCGTACGGGTCGTGCAAGACGTTGCCATTGGGGAGCCATTCCCAGAGCGGACCGAGGGCACCCTTGATGCGCTCGACGTAGAAGGCAGGGACCTCGTCGGTCTCTTGCTCCATGAAACGCCGGAAGCTCGCATCGGTCAGCAGGCGCTCACGGACGCCTTTGAAAAACGCGATCTTGCCCCACCCTTCCGAGGAAATAGCACGGACAAAGTTCATCATCCGAGGAATTGTCCCCGACGTGGCGCGCATCCGACGGTAGATGGCCCGCTTCGAGAACGAATGCTCGTGCAGGCTGATCATCTTGTCGTAGAAGTCGACCCATTCGTAGTTCTTGGGCCGGACGTTCATTGCGCCGTTGTTGTTCAGGAAATGGAACGGGAAGCCGATAACGCGGCCCTCCTGCTGGTACGTCAGGTTGAGTGGCGCGCTACGTCCGAACGCCGTCAACATCGAATAGGCCGGGAAGACGCCCGGAGCCATGTCGAGGAAGCGCTTGGTGAGTTCGAACGGCGCATCGCCTTCGTCGCAGTCGAGGCCGAGCACGAAGTTGCCTTGGAAATAGGGCAAGTAGCTGAGGATCATGTTCACCTGCTCGGCGATCTCCTTCACCTTGTCCATCCCCGTGCGCTTGCCCGTCTTGGACTTATTGCCCATGTCGTACCATGATTCGATGCCCGGCAGAATCGCACCAAAGCCGTTCTTCTTGAGCCGCTTGACGTTCTTCTCGGACAGCAATGACAACGTACTCTCAGCAATGAAATCGATGCTGCCCGGTGGAATGGCCTCTTCAATCGCGCCGAGGTAGTCGTTGAATCGCACGCCGAAGTTGGGGTCGTGCCACCCAACGAGCGGCTTCTTCATCTTCTTCAGCAGAAAGCGCAGATCGGCCTTGAGTTGGTCGAAGTCGAGCGGCTGGTAGGGGACGATGGAATCGACACAGAAGCTACATGTGTACGGACACCCGAGACTCCCGATCATTGGCACGATCTTGACCAGCGGCGCTTCTTGCAGCAAGCGTTCGACGTATTTCCAGCGGGCTTCGAGGCTGGGCAAGCTTCGCGGCTGCTGCTTCGAGGCCACCTGCACGCCCACAGGCTGCTGCGGCGCAGGATCGGCCAGCAAATCCCAGACGAGTTGCCGGTCGGTGAAGCCGGTGACGTAGTCGAAGTAGTGGCAGGCGTCCTCGGGATAGGCGCGTGCGTGTGGCCCGCCGAGGACCGTCACGGCCCCGCCCGTCCGCAGCTTGTTGCTCAGGGCATACGCCACATGCGCCGACGTGGTGAAGGCGCTCATGAAGACCACATCGATGTCGTCGGGCAGTGGGTCCGTCAGGTTTTGGTGACCGGAGTAGACGGCCATGTGCACGTCGTGACCGGCTTCCTCACACCAGACCGCCACCACCTGCGGCATGATCGCCGCGAGGTTAGCCCGCATCAGCCGCGCGTACCACGACTTCGCAGGGTAGTTGGCAACGACATCGATCACACCAACACGTAGCTTCCGCATAGCCCACACCCAAGGACAATTCAACAGGGAGAGGAGCTATCAAGATAGGTGCCCACTGTCACAAAAGACACCATGCACTTCTCTCACGCCCCCTAATGCTGTCACTCGTCGTCCACGGCGGCGACGTATTCGATGAGATCGCCGGGCTGGCAGTCGAGTTCGCGGCAGATGGCTTCGAGGGTTGAAAACCGAACGGCGCGGGCTTTCCCCGTCTTCAGGATGGACAGGTTCGACAAGGTAATGCCCACGCGCTCGGCCAATTCCGTCAGCGACATCTTGCGCTCAACGAGCATGCGGTCTAAATGGATCTCCAAGGGCATGTGCTATACCGTCATGTCGTGATCGTCCTGCAAGTCCACGCCTACGCGAAATACCTCGGCGAGCGCGAAGATAATGAGCAACCCCACCAAAAGCGTAGCATCGAGACCGATGCTGAGGTTGACGCCATCAGCAAGCACATCATATCGCTGGCTGGCCAATGCCTCTGCGACAAACTGCCCTATGCCACTGGCGATGAACACGCCAATAGCAGTAAACCCAAGCTGTCGAATCCGATGCACATTCGCTTCTATAAAGGGCGTGCCCCCGACGGCACTCTGCACAATAGCGCGTAGCCGACTGAAGCCATAGAAGTAGAAGCCCAACAAGACCGCACCGAACACAAGTCCAAACCACGCAAATGCTGGATCCGACGAAGACAAGCTCACCTCCTTGACTTCCATCACAGCATAATCTCCTAGCTCGACCTCTGCTGTGCCCCCGGCTTCGTTAAACGCCTCCACTTCCACGGGAAAAACCAGCCAGTTGATGGTACTACCCTCTGGACTTGCAACCATGATGTAGACCACCAAGACCATTCCGATTCCAGCAACGGCAATCGAAGCCCCCCAAAGTAGATTCAACAACGTATGTAGTGCACGTATCATTTTTCGACAAAGGGATACTATTTATTGATAAACAACAAATCATACACGTAAAACAATATATTCTAGTTTCATCGATACACGAAAAAACCTGAGCCAGATCAGGCGACTCAGGTTCAGGGTCGTTGTAGATGTTGACTCGTGCTACATCGTACGCTCTTGGTAGACCGCCCGTACGTTCATGCCTACGGCCTGCTTCCACGTATCAACATAGTGCTCAGGAAAGCCGGGTAGCTTCTCGATGTTGGCGAGGTCATCGACGGGTGTCCCTTCGGCGATGCCTTTGGCAACGTAGTCGTGCACGCCACTCAGGTAATCGCGGGCGACAAGGAGGTCGGCGCGGCCGCCGGTGACGCCGTAATCGGGATTGCCGTGGCCGTAGATGAACAGCGTCTCGTCGGTAAAAAAGTCATGGGCGCGCTCCAACGTCTGAATCCAACCTTCCGTAGAAGAACCACCGTTGAGGTCGATGAAGACGGGCATGCGGTTGAACATGAGGTCCCCCATGTGGACAATGTCGGCTTCTTCGAAATGGATGATGCTGTCGCCGCCCGTGTGCGCTGCGCCGTAGTTCCGCAGCGTCAGGCGCTCGTTGCCGAGGTCGTTGGAAAGCTCGCCGCTGTACGTGGCATCGGCGTAGACTTGTCCCTCGGTGGTGCCCCGCGCCTCGGCAGCGGCTTGCTGAAGAGTCGGCACGTTTTCATGCGCAAGGATCTGCTTGGTGTGTGGCCTGAACGCACCGTTCCCTGCCGTGTGGTCGCCGTGGTGGTGGCTGTTGACGAGGATGTCAATCATCCGGGATGAACGCTCTTGCAAGCCCGTCCAGCAGTTAGTCGCTGTCTCTGGGTACTGCGCATCGATGACGACCAGCGCATCGTCGGAGACAAACCAGCCAATGGTGCCGCCACGCTCGGTGTAGATGCCCACGCCACCGCGGAGATCGGTGAACGTACCTGTACGGAATGCACCATATGCCAGTCGGGGCAACGCGACCGCAACACCGGCCAGTGCAGAAGTTTGTAGAAAGGTTCGACGATTCATGGCATGTGCGTCTGGTGGGTAAAACGTCTTCTCGAACAGAAGATACAGCGCTTCGTGCACCCAAAGGCCAATTAGTTTCGAGCAGCAGCGGAACGCCTCACATTAGTTACAACATTATTTATCATAAAACCTTTATGTTATAGCAAATATTGCAT
>CAYYHN010000387.1:0-5041 GCA_964471245.1 uncultured Rhodothermaceae bacterium
GGACTGCGGACTGTCGAAGATATTCGTGCAATGCTGCACGCTGGCGCCGATAAAGTGTCCCTTAATTCAGCCGCACTCAAGCGCCCGGAGCTTATCGAAGAAGGCGCGGCAGCTTTTGGCTCGCAGTGCATCGTAGTCGCGATTGATGCCAAACGCGTTTCAAGCCCCAGCGAGCCATTACGCTGGGAGGTCTACACTCACGGTGGCCGCAAAGCAACGGGGATTGATGCCATCGAGTGGGCAGAGGAAGCCGAGCGTCGTGGTGCAGGCGAACTGCTGGTCACGTCAATGGACAAGGATGGCACAAAAGACGGTTACGACCTCGAACTCTTGGCAACACTTCACGAGCGGGTGGGCATTCCGGTTATTGCTTCAGGTGGTGCGGGCAACTTAGAACACCTCAAAGAGGGCCTGATGGAAGGCAAAGCAGATGCTGTTCTTGCCGCCTCTATCTTTCACTTCCGAACGCATTCCATCGAGGAAGCCAAGGCTCATCTCCATGAAGCGGGCTTGCCCGTGCGGCTTGCTCATGCCACGCTGGACGCATTGTGATTGGAAGTATATTCCAGTGTTTACCTAGCTAAATCAGCACATCGCCATTCATTTCGCTAGGCTTCTCTTCCCCTAGCAATGCTAAAATGGTCGGTGCTATATCGCCCAGCTTACCATCACGAATCGGACCGTTAAAGCCTTCTTTGATGATCAAGTGTGGAACGGGTACCGTTGTATGTGCCGTGTGCACAGATCCATCGGGGTTCTTCATACGATCGCAGTTGCCATGATCAGCGATGATATTAACGCTGTATCCATGAGCTAACGCAGCTTCAACTACTGTTTTTGTGCCTGCATCTACGGCTTCCACTGCTTTCACAGCGGCTTCCAAAACGCCTGTATGCCCTACCATATCTGGGTTGGCGAAGTTCAGGATGACAAGATTGTTCGCCTCAGTTGCCAGCGCGGCCGCGACTTTTTGAGCAAGTTCTGGAGCACTCATCTCTGGTTGCAAGTCGTAGGTCGCTACTTTAGGCGACGGGACCAAGATGCGGCTTTCGCCTTCAAAAGGTTTTTCGCGGCCTCCGCTGAAGAAAAAGGTGACGTGTGGATATTTCTCGGTTTCGGCTGCTCGTAGTTGGGTTCCACCATGCTGCTCAATGACTTCACCAAGGGTCATTGACAGATTTATCTTTGGAAATGCAATGGGTACGTCAAAGTCTGCATGGTACGGTGTGAACGTCGCATAAAACAGTTCTAACATCGGGCCACGATCAAAGCCATCAAATCCTTTTTCTGTGAAGGCTTTGGTCAGTTGGCGCGCACGGTCAGCCCGGAAGTTGTAAAACACAATGGCATCACCATCTTGCACGGTTGCTGGCAGTGATTCACTATCTGTAATGACCACGGGCTTCACAAACTCATCGGTGATACCATCGGCATAGCTCGCTTCCAAGGCCACTGCTGCATCCGTATAGGCTTCCCCTTCGCCATGTACCAAAAGGCGGTACGCCAATTCCGTACGTGGCCAGCGGTTGTCACGGTCCATAGCGTAGTAGCGACCAATCACCGATCCTATCCGCCCAACACCAATTTCATGTGCTTTTGCTTCAAGCGTCTGTACATAACCTACGCCACCATCTGGCGAGGTATCGCGTCCATCCGTAAAGGCATGCACCACGATATCGTCCTTTGCCATGCCTTCGCGTTTTGCCAATTCCAACAAGCCAACAAGATGGTTTAGGTGCGAATGCACACCACCGTCGGAAAGTAATCCAAGTAAATGCACGCGTCCACCCGTTTTCAGCGCATGCGCACACGCTGATTTCAGCACTTCATTCTCAAAGAAGTCTCCATCCGCAATGGCCTTGTAGATGCGTGTGATATCTTGGTACACGACCCGGCCTGCCCCCAAGTTCATGTGTCCAACTTCCGAGTTACCCATCTGCCCTTCTGGTAAGCCAACAGCCAACCCCGAAGCCTCAAGCTTCGCGTGTGGGTAAGTGGCAAACAGATGATCTAAGTACGGCTTTTTTGCCTTTGCGATGGCGCTGACCGCAGGGTCTTCAGCGATACCGTATCCGTCAAGGATGATGAGAATGTGACGTTGATCGTTGCGCATGGACGTATTCTTTGTACAAGGAATGGAGAACCTGTAAGAGATGTGGGCTATACCCGGTAATCGCGTACTTTTTTCGTGGTATGGCCCGTCTTCGCGTCGAACACATTCATTGAACCGCAGCTAGGACACGCAATTTGCTGTGTACCATACCGATCCGACACAAGATCAGGCTCATCAAAATATTTCCCGCGTGTTTTGCAATAGTAGGCCCCGCGCCTGCGACTTAACCCAGTAATAGGTGCCGGAAGCCGCTCCAATTCTGCATAATATTTGCAAAATGACTGGAGTGGACATTCACTGCATTTAGGCTGACGTGCCACGCAGCGATACCGCCCATGCAAAATGAGCAGATGATGTGCTTCCGACCATGTCGATTTTGGCAAAACACGTTTCAATTGGCGCTCTACCTTCTGGACAGTGTCGGCATTCTTCACGAGTCCAATCCGATTGGCAACACGGAAAACGTGCGTATCCACAGGCATGGCATCCACTCCAAAAGCCACCGAAGCAACAACTGAAGCCGTCTTATGGCCAACGCCGGGGAGTTTTACAAGACTTTCGATCGTTTCGGGAATAGCTCCGCCAAACGTCTCCATCACCATCTGAGCCATCCCAGCAAGATGCTTCGATTTGTTGTTCGGGTAGGAAACGGATTGGATGAAGGGAAAAATCTCCTCCGGAGTCGCTGCTGACATCGCCTCCGCGGTGGGAAATGCCTTAAATAAGGCAGGCGTAACCTTGTTGACTCGCGCATCGGTACACTGTGCAGAGAGAATGACCGAAACCAACAATTCGAAAGGGTCTCGATACACCAATTCCGTTTCTGGCTCTGGAATGGCTTGCCGAAGGGCATGGTAGGTTTTTAGTGCGCGTTCGGTGCGATTCATAGGCAATTGGCAGACTGGTGCATTCGTAATATGCAACGTTGCTCGCAGAGATTCTCTCTCGACGTTTAGGATTGCCTATAATTTCGATATCTCAACATGCATTGCTCCAGATCAAGAGATTACATCCCTGTATGCGCGGCTTCATCTACAAACCAATGCACCCCTGAATGAGCTTTGATAAATGCTGCCGGATAAGCTGAATGCCCTACTTCTTTGTTCAAAATCTTTGCGAGAGGTTTAGCCTTGGAAGCACCACTCACTAGAAAGAAAGCATAGTCCGAACGATTTAAGGCTGCATAGGTTAACGTGATACGTTGGACTGGTGGACGCCAATCAGGCCCCACAATGGCCTTTACCCAGTTTTGCCGTGCTTCATCCTCTTCAATAAACTCTTGCGGAAGATTTTCGGGAAACAACGATGCTGTATGCCCATCTTCACCGAGCCCAAGCAATGCAACATCAAATGTTTGATCTAATTCGGGATTGATACGGCAAAAACTCATAAGCTCTGCTTGATACAATTGTGCAGCTGTCCTTGCAGAACCAGATTCGGTTATGATCCGATATACTTGACTCGAAGGGATTGGGACTTTCTGTAAGAGCGTTTCGTGTACGCGATAATAGTTACTTTCGGGGCTATTCCATGGCACAAATCGCTCATCTCCCCAAAATATATGCGTGTACTCCCACGGCATAGAATCTCTATATACGTTTGCAAGCAACTGATATAAGCGATTGGGTGTGCTGCCTCCAGCTAATGACATGACAAAACGACCTCGAGCAGCAACAGCAGCTTGAGCACGTTCGATAAGGGTGCGTGCTAATGCATCGCTTGCTGCTTCTAAATCGGAGAATACGTGAAAGGAGGCGTCAGTCATATCATGCAGTTGTGTTGCGGTTCTAAAGTGTGATTCAGACGTAAGCTTTTATAGTTCGTTCCATTAATCCCATTGCCGAATTGAACATCTGTATCTCCAACTTGTCCTCCATGTATATTTATCATTCCGCACATGGTCGTTTACTACTTAATTCATTGCTAAGTCCACCCGTATCTAATTTGGAACCTAACCATCTTGCTTTTGCCCTGCGTCGCAGGGGGTATACGCTAATTGCTGTCATCTCCTTCAGCTTCATCCTATGCATAGGGTTGGCCCGGCATACTTATGGCCAAGAACCCTTAGAATTACCTTCTTCTGTATCTGAACAAGCAGAGTTACATCTGTTCACCGTCTCTCCTGGCAAGCAATTGCCAAATTTATTCGGCCACAGTGCGTTCTGGCTTACAGATCCAGCACAACAACTAGATCTGATTTTCAACTACGGCACTTTCGATTTCAACGAGACATTCGTTTTCACCTTCGCTTACGGTGCACTTGACTACCGTTTATGGGTTGAGACGCCCATGTCTCGAAATCTCCGATTTTATGCTTGGCAAAACCGCTCGGCTGTTTCACAGACGCTAGCCTTATCACCTACGCAAGTACAAGCCGTATATACTTTCCTTCGAGAAAATGCACGTCCAGAAAACGCTTACTACCGATATGACTTCTTGAAAGACAACTGTGCTACGCGCCTACAAGATGTCCTTACAACTGTACTCGGAAATGAGATTCGTTTTCCTGAAGCAGCGCCAACTGAAAGTACCTACAGGTCACTACTTGACCCGTACCTCGCATCAATGCCTTGGCTTAAACTCGGCATCGATTTGTTGCTTGGTCCAACAACAGATATTGAGGTAAGTACAGAAGATGCCATGTTCTTACCGGACTACCTCCAAGTCATGTTCGAAGGCGCACATATTCGCCAACCAGATAATACGTGGACGCCACTTCTTGAATTATCAGTTCCACTACTCCCCCCCGCTGAACAATCAGGTGCTTCTCCAATTCCAGGACCTTCAATTTGCTTTAGCATCCTATTAGTGCTAGGCATCATCTTAACCGGGCGAAGTCTACGCGTTCCATACTCCTATCATAAGCGTTTTGTATGGGATGGGGTATTATTCGGCATCGTGGGCTTGGTAGGCCTGGTACTCTTTATG
>CAYYHN010000388.1:0-3020 GCA_964471245.1 uncultured Rhodothermaceae bacterium
GCATCGGCAGGTAGCGTTGCTTGCTAGTGAGGCAGGCATTCGACGCCCTGTGTACCTCTTGGCAGGCACTGATGACGATGTGCCGATGACGTTCGGATGGTCGCGCCCAGCCATCGTGCTCCCGCCCTCGGTGCTGCACGACGCCGAGGCCCTTGACCTGACGCTACGCCATGAGCTCGCGCACATCGCTCGGCACGACTACGCATGGCACCTAGCCGAACACAGCATTGCCAGCTTGTTTGCGATGACCCCCGTGCCGCGCCTGCTCCAGCGCGGCATCGAACAACACCGTGAGGCAGTCTGTGATGCCGCCGTGCTGGCCGCGCCGTCTGCATCGCTACGGCGCTATGCCCATCTCTTACTTTCTTTCCAACAGGTTACGCCTCCGCGCCATGCCAGCGCCCTGCGCATGGCCCGCCCCGGCGACGACCTCAAACAACGCATTCAAACCATGAAAACGCTCCGCCAACACTCGTTTTCGCACCCCTTCCGCCGCTGGCGACTCGCCCTTGTGCTGTTGCTCCTTCCAGCTGTGTTGACCGCCTGTACCGTCGACTTCTCCGACTTGTGGCAAGGCAACGACGCCAACGTTGAAGCCAAGCTAGAACGGCTTGAAATGGAGGTCGCCTACCTCAAAGACCGCATGCAAGAGGCTGACAACTCTGTTCAGCGGAGTACCCTTGCTGGAATGTACCAAGAAGCACTCCATGACTACGAGCAGTTGCGCATGAAGCTTACACTAGATGCCCAGATGCAGGAGCGACTCGTCATTGGTGTAGTGGAACGCAAGGCGAGCGAAGAAGCCGAGGTTGTGCTGCAAGAAGTGCAATTGCGTCTGGAAGATGCCCATCAAGCTAAGCTGACTCTAGAAGCCGAGTTACTCGACTATTACGTCGGCACGCCAGATGCGCAGGAGAATCCCTCAGCCTACCCCTTTGCACAAGAACGATTGGAGCGCATCCAGCAACTCCAGCGCGAAAGTGAAGTCCTTTTAAGCACATACCATGAGCGCGCACGCCAACATGCACGCCAAATCGAAGAAGTACACGTGACGGCCCAGTACCACGAAGCGCTTGCTGAGATGGAATTGGAAGCACGCGATGCAGCAAATATCTCACGCCGCGCCTTGCTTCGTGCACGAGGAGAGATCCTAACACGGCAGGTCGAAGGTCTTCAAAATCGAATCGCCGAACAGGAACTTTCCCTATTAGAAATGCAGGCTGCTTACGATGAAGAAGCCAACGGAGAAAGTTCTTGGGTTCAGGAGAGAAAGCAACGCCTTTCGTCCCTCCGGGAGCAGCTTGAAGCTCTCATCTTGGAGCGTGCTCAGCTCGAAACAGAATACAATCGCAACTAGTGCCGCAGTTGAATACAAGGCTTGTTTTTGAGCAGAAATGTACGTTTTCAAGTTCCCCTCCTGGACAAGGAGGGGACAGGGGTGGTAGAAATGAGACGAGCTTCTAGCATAATCCAACCACCCCCAACCCCTCCTTGTCTAAGGAGGGGAGTTTTGCAGACCCCAATGACAATCCCAAAGTGCTCTAACAATCACCATGCTACCCCTCCTCGAAACCATCGGTGAAGCCAGCCTAAGGCTATGGGCACCCCTGCTAGGCTGGACGTTCGTTGCGGCACTCCTGCTTTGGGGGCTGCATAAAGCGACGCGTTTGCCCGCGCGACTGCACTATATGCTCCGCCTGACGTTGCTGCTGGCCCTGCCGCTTGGCCTCGTGCTCAGCGCCACATCGCCCGTGTCATTCCGCACGCTCCTCCCCGCCGAAGTCGTCTACGTGGACGTGCCCACCGAGCAAACGTCTAGCTCACGGGCTCCGACGAACATGCCCCCACTTGTGATTTTTGGAGAAGCTACACCCGAGACGTCAACCCTGTCCTGGGTACACCTCCTTGGGTTATTGACCGGAATCGCACTGCTCATAAGCCTCGCTCAACTGACGCGTGTCCTGTGGCATGCGTTTGCCCTGCAGCGCTTTCGGCATCGGCTGCATCCGGCCCAACATCCGGCGCTACAAGCCACCATCAACGCCGTCGCACGGAGCCAAGGCATCGATAAGCACGTCCGTGGCGCTGTGTCCGATGCCATCTCCATCCCGATTACCTTTGGCTGGCGGCGTCCGATGGTCGTGGTGCCGCGTGCACTGCTCAACGATGCCGAAGGGCTACGGCTTGCCGTCACGCATGAACTCGTGCATATCCGCCAGCACGACTATGCGTGGCATGCCTTCGAGCAGGTGATCGGGGCGCTGTTTGTGATGCACCCATTGGTCCATCATCTGCGGCAGCGCATCGCGGCGTGGCGCGAGATCGCATGCGACGCCGACGTGCTGGCCCAGCCCGGCACCAGCCGCAAACGCTACGCCGCCCTCCTGCTTGCCTTCGTCACCCCACCGACCACGCGGCCGCTCGCGCTCGGCATCGCTCCCGAAAACCAAAGTCAAATCCGCCAACGAATAGAAGCCATGACAGCAACACCACACCAACCATTTTTCTCGCCAAAAGGTATTGGCGTCATCCTCGGGGCCTTTGTCCTCGGCGGAGCCGCCATGTTTGTCACCCTGTCGGACTGGTTCGGCACGGAGCGCGAAGTCGTTTACGTCGAACGCCAAGTGATCGAAGAAGAAGGCGTCACCGCCGAAATCGAAATCCGCGAATTTGCGGATGGCAGCGCCGTGGGACGCATGTCGCGTCAAGCGCCAGGCACACCTCCACCGCCGCCGCCAGCCTCAGAAGTCTTCGTCGTCGTCGAAGAAATGCCTGAATTGATCGGCGGCCTCGAAGCCTTGGAAGCCGAACTCCGCTACCCCCAAGCGGCTAAAGCAGCAGGCATTGCAGGGCGCGTTTTCCTACAGTTTATCGTAGACAAAGAAGGCAACGTTATCGCTCCACAAGTGGTACGCGGCATTGGCGCGGGATGCGATGAGGAAGCACTGCGTGCACTCCAGCAGATGAAGTTCCGCCCCGGTAAGCAGCGTGGCCAAGCGGTGAATGTAAAGATGTCCATT
>CAYYHN010000388.1:3045-5034 GCA_964471245.1 uncultured Rhodothermaceae bacterium
TAGATGAAGCTGACAGCAGCGTGCCCCCCCCCCCCACCACCGCCCCCCCAAATGGTTTTCTCTGTTGTTGAAGAAATGCCACAGCTGATTGGTGGAATGGAAGCGCTGCAACGCGAGATCAAGTACCCACAGATTGCCAAGAAAGCAGGTGTTGAGGGCCGCGTCTTTGTGCAGTTTGTCGTGCGACCTGATGGCGACGTGACCAATGCACAAGTCGTGCGCGGCATTGGCGCCGGCTGCGATGAAGAAGCTTTGCGCGCCATCCAGCAGATGAAATTCCGCCCCGGCAAGCAGCGCGACCAAGCCGTACCCGTCAAGATGACGCTGCCCATTACGTTCAAATTGGATGGGGAGGTGGTGCTAGAAGAAGTCGAAGTGCCTGTCGATAACAGCCAAGCCTCGCTTTCTGTGCGCCACGTAGACTCGTCGGCCCGCACCCATGCCGACGGTATCAAGTCGCTGTACGTCAACAGCAATGGGCTGTTTGCCGATGAATTCGAAGGGTCAGGCGTTAAGCTCGTCTACCTCGGCGTCGGCCCCGACCGTGTCGTCGGCCGGCTCCATGACGCCACGACCGATGCACCGCTTTCAGGCAACCTGGTCGTTACCGTCGATACCGACCGACGGATTGGTGAGCAGACAGATGCTGAAGGAGGTTTTGCCATCACAGCAGATCTCTCCATGATGCCCGACCTGCATATTTACCACGAGGGCGAATCCGTTGTCCTCAAACGCGTCTTCCACGACCTCATCCGTGCCCTCGATGACGAAACAGGCTCCTTCGGCGATGCCGGTGCGGAATACATTGAGACCGAGTTACCAGAGATGGTCGTGACAGCGCGCGCGCCTGAAGTCGTTTCAGAAAACCCAGCCTTCGCCGACATGGAACTGCGCGTGTTCGACTTGGTGCGGCGCGGCAACCGCATCGAAGGCGACATCAAAGACAAACACACCGGAGCCCCGGTGGCGGATGTCACCGTCCTCGTCGAGGGCACCACGATGGGCGCCCTCACCAATGAAGACGGCCGCTTTGTCTTGTCCAATCTACCCGACGGAGCTGCAACGCTTAGGGTCTCGCATGTAAGCTACGAGCGCATGAACATCGACGTGCGCTAAGGGCATCTCGCGCACCCAAATCAAGAAAGCCATGCTGTACGCCGCAGCATGGCTTTTCTTGTGGATGCAAGGTTTCCACGATACCGAATGCGCTTGCTACCGTGTATCTTGCGCCCCATCACTCAAGGAGGCGCAGCATGGCAACGTACCCGACGGCAGAACATGAACGGCTGGCCCGCTCCGAAGCACGCGAGGCCGACTGGAAGAACTGGGGCACCTACCTGAGCGAGCGCGCTTGGGGGACCGTCCGCGAAGACTACAGCCCTGATGGCGAGGCGTGGGACTACTTCCCGCACGAACACGCACGCAGCCGCGCGTACCGCTGGAACGAGGACGGCATCGGCGGCTTCTGCAACCGATTCCAGAACATCTGCCTTGCCGTAGCCTTGTGGAATGGGCAAGATCGCATGCTCAAGGAACGCCTCTTTGGCGTAACGGGGCCGCAAGGCAACCACGGCGAAGACGTCAAGGAGTACTACTACTACCTCGATGCCACCCCGACGCACAGCTACGTCAAGATGCTGTACAAGTACCCGCAGGTGGCGTATCCGTATGAGGAGTTGGTGGCCGTCAACCAGCAAACCAGCCGCCACGCGCCTGAGTACGAGCTCATCGACGCGATGGAGCAGGTCTTTGCAGAAGGGCGCTACTTCGATGTGTTCATCGAATATGCCAAGGCCGACGAGGAGGACATGCTGTGCCGCATCACCGCGGTCAACCGTGGCCCCGAGGATGCCCCGCTGCACATCCTGCCGCACGTCTGGTTTCGCAATTCGTGGAGCTGGGGCTACGACCGCCCCAAGCCTACGCTCGCCAACACATCAACGTCCGAACAAGCCCGCATCCAAGCCTGGCATCGCCACTTGGACGAGC
>CAYYHN010000389.1:0-5034 GCA_964471245.1 uncultured Rhodothermaceae bacterium
GATGGCGCTAAAGAGATCATTGTGCGATTGAACGATCGCAGAGAGCTAACCGCCAGACGTGCCGCACGGATTTGGGCGGCAAACAGCACCCAATGGCATCGCGGTGTACAACCCAGCCTTCGACGTGACGCCCGCAGCATTGGTGACGGCGATCATTACCGAGCGAGGCGTAGTCCGTGCTCCTTTTGCCACGTCCTTGGCGTCGCTACGAGATCGGTAAGCAGGCTAGATGGTTGCAGCCGCGTTGATCGCTTCCACGCGCGTGACTTCGGGGACAGCGCGGCGGATGGCTTGCTCGATGCCCGCACGAAGCGTCATAGTGCTCATCGGACACGTTCCACAAGCTCCTAAGAGCTCCAATTCGACCACCATGTCTTCCGTAATGTTGGTTAGCCGGACGGAGCCACCATCGGCCATGAGGTACGGGCGGAGGAGGTCAAGCGCTTCTTCAATGCGAGCAACTAAAGCCTGATCTTCCATGCGGATACGGTATTCTTAGAGCGCAAGTGCGCGGTTCAAACGATCGGTCTACGCGTTGTGCTTGGAACGGTGCACGACAGGTAGCGAGATAATACAACCGCCCTCCGTAAAAGATCGATTGCTAGCGGTGAATTTACAGTGCCTCTGTTTGTGTAGCAGGGCTACTTGTACAGGATCTCGACCTGCTGTGTACTCGGTTTCGTTGCCTTCAAGAGAGCCACTTCATCGGCGGTATCCCCGGCGATACGCACGAAGGCTTGTGCGCTAATGCTATCTGGTTGCCCCAGCACGATCGGTGTACCGATGTCGCCGCCCTCGCGCAAGGCTTGCTCGATGGGCACTTCGCCGAGGAAGGGGACGTTTTGTGTTTCGGCTAGTTTTCTTGCACCGCCCTGACCGAAAAGGTAATACTTACGATCAGGCAGATCTGGCGGCGTAAAATAGGCCATGTTCTCTACGATGCCCAATACCGGGACGTTGACCTTTTCGAACATCGCAACGCCTTTCCTCGCATCCGCTAACGCGACTTCTTGCGGTGTTGAGACGATGATGGCTCCTGTCAGCGGCACAGTCTGGACGATCGTCAATTGGATATCTCCGGTACCGGGAGGGAGGTCCATGATCAAAAAATCGAGCCCTGCCCAGTCGGTGTCGCCTAAGAATTGGCGGACTGCGTTGGACACCATCGGCCCGCGCCAAATGACGGCTTGGTTCGGATCGACCATGAAGCCCATCGAGAGCAACCGCACACCATACTTCTCAGGTGGGATAATCTTGCGCTGTTCATTGACACGCGGGCGCACATCGCCGAGGCCGAACATCGTCGGGATCGAGGGGCCGTAGATGTCCGTGTCGACCAACCCGACGTCGTAGCCTTGCTGGGCCAACGCAATGGCAAGGTTTACCGACACGGTGCTTTTGCCGACGCCACCTTTACCAGAAGCGACCGCAATAATATTCTTGGCTGCCACGGGGTTCGGTGCTGCTTTGCCGCCACCTGTAACCTGAAAATCAGCGCCGAGGCCGATCATCTCGTTGTCAACGCGGATTTCAATGTGAAGGCTTTGGCCAAACGTAGCATGTAGCGCAGCCGTTGCTTCTTGCTTGACGCTTTGTGCGAAGGCCGATCCGGGATCATCGAGCATGATGGTGAACGAGACGAAGCCGTCAGCCACGACCAATTCACGGACATACCCAAGCCGCACCATGTCTTTCTTGGTGGCTGGATCAACAACAGTGCGCAGAGCGCTCAAAACCTCACGAGGACGCATGGTCAAGGTGCATTAGTCAACGAAAAATGGGCAGGAGGTAGACAGAGCCTTGAGTTGATTGTTCCGTACGAGGTGCGACTCCATTCAAAGCTCAAACGCAATCGAGCCGTGACAACTATTCGCTAGCATACGCCGATGGTGTCCGTTCAAGCGCATCGATTCGAGCTATTTGGGTACGGTTCCAGTCGTCCTCGCTGAACGGCGTAGCAAACCACGCGTCCAAGATCTCCTTCGCGACAGCTTCAGTGGTCTTGCGAAGGCTTAGTGCCAGCACGTTTGCATGGTTCCATATGCGTGCACCTTTGGCGGTTTCCGCATCATGACAAAGGGCTGCGCGAATGCCGTCGATCTTGTTGGCTGCGATCGTGCAGCCGGTACCCGTCCAGCACATCACGAGCGCCTCATCCGCTACCTGCGACTTTATTTCGCCTATGGCTTGGGTCGTAACCACTGGCCAGTCTTCTTCATGATCAGGTGATGTTGGGCCAAAATATGCTACCGTGTGTCCACGCCGCTCCAATTCCTCTAGGATAAACGGCACCAGATGGGTGTGCATGTCAGAGCTTACAGCAATTCTCATAATGGAAGAAATCGCAAGAGTGGATTGGAAGCGCTTCGGATACAGTAGACGTGGCGATTGCATCAAAAAAAGAGGAGAAAGGCCGAACGGACACCGGAAAGCTGTATCTTCGGTGTTCTGTTTAAACCAGTTTCTCTTTGTTTTCTGTGTTTACAACCACCTCAACCACCAACGCTGAAGTCAATACGGACGTTTCAGACGTGATTACTGTAGCAGCGCCCGCCTCGTTGTCCAACCTTGGCCCCGGGTTCGACGCCTTAGGTTTAGCGCTCGAAGCGTTGCAAGATCGCATTGAGGCGTGGAAGACCGATAGCCAAGGCGTCCAGCTGGTAGCAGGCGATCGCGCAGCCAGCCTCCCGATGGATCCCGCGCGAAATACTGCGGCTGTGGCGGCGCAAGCGGTACTCCGCATGGCTGATGCTGATTTTGGCCTCACGCTGCGCATCCATAAAGGCTACACGCCGGGCTCTGGGCTCGGGAGTTCCGCCGCAAGTGCCGTTGCAGGTGCGTGGGCAGCCAACGAGCTTTGTGGCAAGCCGTTTAGCAAAGGCGAATTGGTCGAGGCTGTGCTTACAGGTGAGGCTGTAGCCTCTGGCGCACGGCATGGCGACAACGTATTGCCTGCGCTCCTTGGAGGCTTGGTCTTGGTGTCCTCAAGCGACCCCACACGCTACCGTCAAATTGAATTGCCTGCGGCACTCTCGCTCGCCGTGATCCAGCCACGCGTTGAGGTATTGACCAAGACCGCACGAGCCATCTTGCCTAAGCAGGTGCCGCTCCGCGATGCCGTACACAATGCTTCCAGTTTGGCTTTTATGCTCGATGCGTTCCGTGCAGGCGATTGGGAGACCGTTGGTGCTTGTATCATGGAAGATCGGCTTGTAGAGCCGGTGCGGGCGACGCTGGTGCCATGCTATGCGGCTGTTCGCAACGCCGCTTTGGACGCAGGCGCGTTCGGTTGTGCCCTGTCAGGCTCGGGTCCAGCACTCTTTGCCATCGCATCTGATGAGAGCCATGCGGCTGTTTTACGTGATGCGATGTACGAAGCCGCAGCGTGTGCGGGCATTGGCGCAGAAGCTACCGTCACACACGCCGATACCCAAGGTGCACGGTTGTGCTAGGAACGATCATTTCTCGCTGAATCATGCCCATCCAGTATAGAAGTACGCGATCCGAATCGCCAACGTGTCGTTTCGAAGACGCCTTGTTGCAAGGCTTAGCGCCAGATGGTGGCTTGTACATTCCCACAAGCATTCCATCGCTGCCGGAAAGCGCGTGGAACTCTCCAGCCTCATTCCACGAAATGGCCGCCGAGGTGCTCAAGCATTGGCTCGACGGAGATGTAGATGCTGCTTCGGTCGCGGCCTTTGCAGAAGAAGCCTACAACTTTCCCGTCCCGGTTATGCCCCTTCATGGGGAGGGCTGGGACGATGTGTACGTGCTTGAATGCTTTCATGGGCCCACGCTCTCGTTCAAAGACTTTGGTGGCCGCACCATGTCGCGCCTGATGAGCCATTTCCTTCAGCAACGCGGCACATCGCTTACCATCCTCGTCGCCACTTCTGGCGATACGGGGAGTGCCGTGGCCGATGGCTTTGCTGGCGTGCCGGGAATTGAGGTTGTCTTGCTGTATCCACAGGGGCAGGTGAGTCCTACCCAAGAACGGCAACTGATCGTAGAGCGACCGAACGTCCGGTCGTTTGCCGTGCAAGGTACCTTCGATGATTGCCAGCGAATGGTCAAGGCTGCCTTTGTCGATCCTGCCTTAGCTGGGTATAACCTCTCGTCGGCCAATTCAATCAACATTGGGCGGCTGTTGCCGCAGATGCTCTACTACATTTGGGCCATTCGCACCATTGGTACCTCGGCCATAGCCTGTGTACCGAGCGGCAACCTCGGAAACTTGACGGGCGGCTATCTCGCAAAAGCGGGTGGCGTGCCGATCAAGCAGTTCATCGCGGCCCACAACGCCAACGACTTCTTTCCAAACTATCTGGCGGGCACGCCTCGGGAGGCAGGACCTTCGGTGCGTACGGCTTCGAATGCGATGGATGTCGGCGTGCCGAGCAACTTCGAACGGTTGACCGCGCTGATGCCGGATGCAACGCTTCGCGCAACCATTTGGGGCACCAGTGTTGATGATGCACAGACCATCGCCCGCATGCAGTCCGTCCGTAGCGCAACAGGCTACGTGGCTGATCCACACACAGCTGTTGGCCTCGAAGCCGTGCAACGCTATCGCACAGCAACCGGCGACCACACGCCGATATTTGTGTTGGCGACCGCCCATCCTGCGAAATTTCCCGAAGTTGTAGAGCCTGCCTTGGGCCAAGCTGCTGAGACGCCGCCACGCCTAGCGGAATACTGGAATCGACCCACACAGGTTCAGCCCTTGGCACCTACGTTGGATGCATTACGGGATGCATTGCTCGCTTCTCCCATGAAGGCATAGCCGTGCGTGAGGCGCTTTGGATACCCACACATCCGCAGCAGCATTTTGGGGGTTTCACACCAGAGGCATTCGAGATTCTTGCTAGGCTGAAGGCTAATCCGCACATCACGCAGTACCGTGAAGAGAAAGGGTGGATCAAGGAAGCCATTCAAAATCCGTTTGGCGTGCTGCGCGATGATCTCGTCGTCAACTGGGTCCTGCCGAATGGCTTGGATCTGGAGACCGAGCGAGGGGTATTCAGTCGGTTGCTG
>CAYYHN010000390.1:0-5034 GCA_964471245.1 uncultured Rhodothermaceae bacterium
CATCGGTGCCCTCCCGAAGTCGGCGACAAGCAACAAATTCATGCCTGCAAGCAATGCCGCTTCGGCCCGATCGTACACACTGTCTTCGTGAAAAGGTGTATCGGGGGCGACTTCTTCTTCCCAAGCAGTTGGCAAGCTCGTAGTTGAGGTACGTGAAGCGGGCGCTGACACGTGAGGGCGCTGCGCCGGACGCGTTGTCGAAGCCGGTTCATCATCGGAAATGAGCGACAGAAGCGAGCTTCCCAGCACAAGCGGATCGATGGGAGGACGCCGACGTGTACGCGGCCGAACATCTTGCGGAATGGGCGCTTGCTTGGGTTTTAGAGCGGATGGCGACGGCAGCGCGGGCCATTCGGTTTCGTACAGATCATCAACCCGTACCTCTTCTTCAGAAGAAACTGACGGACCTGCTTCTTGTGCGTTATCCTCTAAGCGCGGCTCTTCCTTAGGCGTGGCGTCTTCGGCTTGAACTGTCCCTTTTGGTGGCGTTGATGTGGATTCAGGTTCACCAGAGGCAAGTTCGTTCGCTAACACAAGCCCATGCAAATGCCCTTTGGCGCTGTTCGTATCGAACGTCAGGGCCTCGAATAGGGCACGCACGGATTTACGATCACTCTTGACAAGCGTATACGCCAGTAGCGTTGGCGAGACTGCTTGGGCATTGTGTTGCGACGCGACCGCTAACGAAGTGCGCAATATGGCCCGCAAACCATTCGTCGCTAAGCCCTTGTCGCGCTGCGGTTTCCTGTAAAAGCGCCCAACTGCTTCTTCTGTGGCAGCCAGTTGAGATCGAAGCGTATCATCAACGAACGGCTCCAGCAAGTCTGTGTTGTTGAGAATGGTGGCAAAGACATGTTCAACGCCTAACACAACATGCCCTAGTGCTTGCGCATGCACAACGGCCTCGTTGAGTAGTTGCTTTACGTCTGCATCTAATTTAGGGCTATACAGTTGGGTAGCCAGCCATGCCTCGAACGCTTCAACGTGAAGCACCGCTACGTCGGCTTTAGGCCGCTCAGCTTCTGCCGCGCTCACTTCGATGCGCTGGCGAAGGGTTTGCCGCTGGGCATTTTCCACATCGGGCTGCATGCGCCACTTAATCTGCCATGCTCCAGGCTCAGCGATCGCATTCAGCTTGATCTTCCAATCGAAGCGCTGCCCCGGCAACAGCGTCGCGGGGAGCGCACCCTTGCGTTCTACGGGCTGCACGCTTTTCCTCGGCGTTCCTTCAGCTTCGATGGGCTTCAAGGAGCACCGTACGTTGAACGGTGTCCCAGCAGTCAACACCGTAAACCCTGTATTTTCGACGGTCGCCACAACCTCGGTTTCTTCACCTGCCATCAGCGGAGACGGAAGCGCCACTGCTACGATTTTCAGGCTGGACGTTAATGACACAACCGCTGGAGGCACATCTTCTTCGAGCATAGGATGGAAGTGCCGTATCCATGTGCGCAGCCGCGCCCACGTTGAACTCGACAGGGTGAAGGGTTGCTTTGCCTTAAAGCTTTCCTGCTCCTTCCTCGTGAGCAACGCTTCAAATTCTTCGGCCGAGACCACACGCTCCAACGGAAACCACGGATCGAGGTGCAAGTCCGGCGTGTCGTCGTCATCCGTAACCGGGATCCGTGCCATCAGCCCCAACGCCACAATGTCGGCGACACTGGATTCCCACGCGAGCACAAGATCATGCTCATGCAGGCGTTTGATTGCCGGAAAGGCAGCAAGTAAGTCGCTCGCCGTAATCCGCTGGACGGCCGCAAAATCCAGCCACGATTGGTCCTCATCGGCGTTCGGCATTAGCCAAACACGTGGTGTGTGGATCGCACGCGTGGATCGCTTTTTCGATCGGGCCATGATCCCAGATTTTCAGTAAAGCATCATCGAGTCTGTAGGCATGGCCACCAAATTCCGGGCGACGGGATCCTATAGCTTCGGCATGATGGAATGAAGCATTTATCTTGTTTAGAGTTACTCAAACTGTGTCCAACTTTCGTGGAGTGGTTCGTCGTAAGGTTACGACAGGAAAAAGGGGCTTCATAGCTACGTACCCACCAGTTTATCCTTCCAAACAAACCATCCCACTCATTGGGTGGCATTCCACACAACTTGAGTAAAAATAACTAACGTGCCAATTACCAATAGTCTGTGCTTTTCCAAGAGGAAAATGCCCTTAAGATGCTTCGAGGGTGCGCAGTGTACGACTGGCAAGCGCGTTGTTGTACCAGTAGAAAACCCCCAAGGCAATCGCCCACTGTACGAGGCATGTCATCACACTGTAGGGGTCGAGCGGATTAAACCATGTGTCAGGTGCATAAACCGTCGCCGAGAGGTACAACCACCAAACGAGCAGTACGATGGCTTGTAAGGGGACCAACCACGTGATGATAATGTCCCAAACCCTGCCTGCGGACCAATCGCCGGGGGTGCCTTCGATCTCTTCTGTCCGGAAGCGATGCACACCGTATCTGAGCACAGCAAACGCGACGAATGCACCCGAGATCATGAGCGCAACACCCCACACAAAGTCTTGGTTGCCGAAGAACGTCAGGTTGACGGCCGAAGGAATTCCAAGAAGGAAGCCTACCCCACACACTGCGTAAATGCTCTTCGTCCGCGTGATGCCCATGTCGACAAAGATGCGCGTAGCGAGTTCAATCATGGAAATGAGCGAACTGAACGCGGCAAACGACAAGCCTAGGAAGAACAAGATGGCGAAAATGCGGCCAAAGGTCTCCATCTTGGCGAAAAGCTGAGGCATCCAAATAAACGTCAAGCCCGTCGAAGCAGGACCACTCGTTTTCATGACCTCCAAGATGTCGGCCTTCGACATTTCAGCGCCCAGCACAGCAAAAACGGTCCCGAAGATGATGATCGCGGCGGTCATGGAGACGAGGTTATTCCCCACCCCAGTGATGATCGCATTCTTTACCACGCCGTGCCGGTAATGCATGTAAGCCGCGTAGGACATGATGAGACCCCAACCGGCTCCTGTGTCCCACGCATTTTGGGTCAAGGCCTCAAGCCACAGGCGAGGATTCCCCAACATGTCCCACTCAGGGGTGAAGAGAAATGAAATCCCGTCGAAAGAACCCGGCAACGTAAGGGTTCGGATGAGCGAGATCAGCACAATCGCTAACAGTGCTGGGATCAACACCTTATTGACCTTCTCAATAGACTTGATGCCACGCACGACCACAAACGCACCCACGCCCATCGCCAACGCGTGAAACACGATGGGCAGCCATCCACCTTGGAATCCATCCCACACTTGCTGTGAAAGCTCAAGCGACACAGGGAGTGACGACGACGTCATCGTGAGGAAATAGTAGACACACCAGCCTGCGACTACCGAGTAGTAGAACATGATGGCCGTCGCCACAAACCCCACGAAGGCGCCCATCCAAGCGTACTTCTTCCCCGCAATCTGAGCGAACGTCCCAACCACCCCAGCGCGGCCTTTGCGACCCATCGCATATTCAGCGATGATCAGCGGGATGCTCCACAACAAGAGGAAAATCAACCATGCGAATAGGAACGCACCAGCCCCTGTGTCCCCGCTATTCTGTGCCGCAATACGAGGGAAGCGCCAAATGTTGCCCGTACCAACAGCGATGCCTAACACACTTAGGATGAGGCCGAGACGCGAAGAAAAACGATGGTCTTTGGTGGACATAATGCGGGGAGGCCTAATGGAAAAAACGTGTGATTCAGCGAGGCTGTAGCACTAAACGTGAAGCTACATCATCAGCAAGCTCCTCGGTCGAAGACGGGCGCTGCAAGGTGTAATACGTGAAGGAGGTAAACGTATCAATATGGGTAGCGTAGTTCGCGGCAAATGGATTGCCGTGCTGCCCCCCTGGATAGACGCCGTAGCCTGTAGGCGGCGTCGTGGAGAAATCGACCACCACGCGCCAACTAGCGCTGTTCGTCGTTTGTCGCCCAGCAGCAGGCGAAAGCGTAGCGCGGAAGCCCGGATACGGAAGATTTTCCCGCCACAGTGGGCGCAGCGCTGCAGACTGCGTGAGGTGGCGCATCGTCAAGGAATGGTGATCGCCCCAACGCCATGCATCGGGCTGCCATCCGTACAGCGAATCCATGCGCGTTGCCGTCTCTTCAAGTGCATAACCAAGCAATGCCGAGCCATCTTCAACGGCTTCAGTATCCACAATATCGAACCAGGCAGAAGACGGGTCTGTATTGAGCAAATGGTAGATGCGCGTTTCAGCAGGATAGCTTCGCTCTCTGAACACGTCTTCGTCCCACATGGTGCGCCGTAAGGCCCGCATGAACTCGTCCAACACCAAGGGCTCCTTGCGGTCCAAGGTGGTGTTTCCATCCCATGCCGTCAGCATCTGCCGCAACTCATTCGCCCGGGGCGACACGTCTTCCAACTCAGCCAAAAGCGGCACAAAGAGCTGGTGCTGCATGGCAACTACGTCCGCTTGGTACGCTTTCAAGTCTGCGAGACTATGTTTTGCCTTGGCTCGCATGAGCGTATCGATGCGGAGCGACCGGTAGGCATCCCCCCAATCGTAGCCGAGATAGTAGGGAAACGAAGGATCGGAAGGTTGCTGATTCGTAGAGGTGAGAAAGCCTTGCTCTGGATTGGTGCTATGCGGTAGTTCGTCGAATGGAACACGCCCGACCCACGCGCCTGCATCGATGCTGCCATCCAACAACCCCATGCCATGCCCTGCTGAGCGAATTGGTAGGAAGCCTGTTGAACGGAGCGCGATCGTGCCTTCGGTATCGGCATACGCGATGTTTTGCATCGGCGTATCCCAGTACTGCAAGGCTGATTGGAACGCCTCGAAGCCATCGGCTTGGTTCATTCCCATGAGCGCTTTGATCGTCATGCTTGGCTCGTGCGCCGTCCACTTGATTGCAACAGCGTCTTCATCGGAAAGCGTAACTGGCCCCCAGTGTGAATAGTAGAGCGTATCCACAACCGCTTCGCCCCCATTAACCCGGATGGTGTCGACGATTATTTCGAGGGGGCGCAGGGCATCGTTGTGCATGTAGTGCGTACGGTCC
>CAYYHN010000391.1:0-5028 GCA_964471245.1 uncultured Rhodothermaceae bacterium
CTGCGGGATACGTTACGGATGGCCGCGGTGTGAACTAGACCATTCGCTACATGTATGTGAGGGCACATAAAACTAAGGAGATCCCTTCTTAAACACCTTAGCAGTGCCGTCCTACACTGGGTACATCCACCCACACCCGTACTTTTGGTTGTACCCATGCGCTCTGCCATCCACGTGCCGCACCAGCAGGTGCAGCAGCGCTTCAACAGCTTTGCCCACACCCCCCGTCTTTCAGTAGACGCTTCCCGCGCCGCGACGTTCATGACAGCGCTGCTCGGCGACCTGTGGCTTGCCCAACGCTTTCATGCTCATGGAGCACGCACGGCGACAGGCGCGACACTACACATCCTTGACCCCGGACTGCCAAGTGGTAACGGTCCTGCATTTCGTGACGCGCACCTGATCATGGACGGTCAGCATGTACGTGGTGACATTGCGATCCATCCAACTTCGACCTTTTGGTTTGAACAGTCCTGCCACCTCGATGAGGGATACCGCAACACTATACTTCATGTTGTGCTCTCGCCAGACTTCTGGACAGGCGGCCTGCTTACTCTTTCCGGTAACATGCTGGAAGAGTTAGTGCTTTGTTCGTACCTCGAACAGGCCTGCTGCCAACGGTTGCAAACGTGGCTTGGTCAATATGTTTTTTCGAATGATGTGTTATAACTAAGGCATCAAGGCGTCCGAAGTACCGTTGCTTCCTTGCTTTAGCTTCGGTGCTATGTCCGATACGCTTCCCTTCTTCTACGGCTTCGACGAGGCGGTCTTTGCCGTCTCGCTCCACGAACCACGCCTCCGCGAACGCGTGCCAGAACGGCTTGTGCAGGATCTATGGCGTACCCTGAACTTTGCGTTTCAGGATCTGCGCACAACAACGGGACTCCCGGTCGCTATCCGCACGCCCGGCGTCCTAAACCACGATGGTGGCCCCGATTTCCGACAGGCACGCTTACGTATCGGCGACACCGAGTGGGTGGGGGATGTCGAGATCCACGTCACGTCTGGTGATTGGGTTGCCCACAAGCACCACGAAGACGAGCGCTACAACAGCACCATCCTCCACGTGACATTGAGCACAGATATGTGGACTGGCCGCCTCGCCCGCGCCGACGGCACCACGCTTCCCGAAGTCGTCCTGCAACCGCTCCTGACGACGCGCCTACGCAGCCTGCTGCACACCTTTCTCACCCGCAGCGCCGCGCCCATTCCCTGCGCCGACCAATGGTCCAACGTCCCAGAGACCATCCGCACCGCTTGGTTGGGGATCATCGCTCGTGAACGCCTCCACGCCAAGCAAGCCCGACTGCACGACCAGTATCTCTACGCTCCCGACGCTGAGGCTTTGCTCTACGAAGCGCTGTTTGCTGGCCTTGGTTACGCCAAAAACGCCGAGCCGATGGCACGGCTGGCACGTCGCGCCCCACTCGCAACGCTACGAGCCCTCCCTGCTGCTGCCGACCGTGAAGCCTTGCTGCTCGGCACAGCAGGGTTGCTTCCAGATCTTGAGGCCATCGCCACAGAACACGCCGCCACCCGTAACTACGTTGCAGATCTGCAGGCGCGGTATGCAGCGCTGCTGCAAACGTCTGCCATTCCTCCTATGGAACGCGCTTCGTGGCAATTCTTCCGGCTACGTCCGGCCAACTTTGCACCGCTCCGCATTGCCCAAGGCGCTTGCTGGCTTGCGCCGGATGGCCTCTTGCACCGCGACCCATTGCTAATCTTGGCTGATGCTGCACGCCAGCCGAAACCGCTCAAGCACCTGCGCTCGTGCCTAGTCGCCCAACCTAGCCTATTTTGGAATACCCACGTCCACCTCGCCAAGCCGTGCAAACCCCGGCAGCCGAAGCTCGGCCGACGCCGCATCGACACGCTGATCTTGAACGCCGTGCTTCCGGCGCTGCTCCTGCATGCCGACCAAACCCAGCAGCCCGACCTCATCGATGCCGTGGAAGCCGTGTTGCGTGCTTTACCTCCGGAAAATGACCACATCACGCGGCTGTTTACCGAACTCGACACCAAACCGAAGCACGCGCTGATGGCCCAAGGCCTGCATCAACTCTACCGCACCCGTTGCACGGAGGGCAGATGTCTGTCGTGTGCTGTTGGCAAGCATGTCCTTGGGATGTGATGCGATAGGCCATGCTTGGATCTCTATCGCCGAACTTGGAAACGATGAACCAAAGAGGCGAAGACAAACCAACCTTAACACCTTTCTTCGTCTCTTCCATTCTTCGATTCCATCCAAGTTGGGATCAAGGAACCAAACTTGGATGACTATACCCGTCTTTACTGCCCACCGCGCAGTTGCTCCCCGACCTGTTGTGCCGCCTCCATCACACGGAGTGTATTGCCACCAAGGATCTTGTAGATGTCGGCCTCGCTGTAGCCACGCTGCAACAAACCATACGTGAGCCACGGCAGGCGCGTCACGTCTTCCATGTCGCGTGGCATACGGGCACCGTCGAAGTCAGAGCCGAGGGCGACGTGGTCGATGCCCGCGACGCGGGCAGCATGGTCGATGTGGTCGAGGATGTCCTTGCGGGTGCCGGGTGGGATGCCTTGGGCTTGGCGTATGCTATAGATGACACGCCAGTAGCGCCGCCAGTCTTTCCCGGGACCGCCTAGTCGCCGCTCCGCCTCGGCAATGGCTTCCGGCGTCAGGTGGCGGTTGATCATTGGCTCGTAGAAGTTGATCATGATGACGCCACCGTTCGCGGCCAACGCCCGCAGCATCGCGTCGTCGATGTTACGCACCACGCCTGTAGCGCCGCGCGCCGAGGAGTGCGAGAGGATGACCGGGGCTTCGCTGATCGCCAGTGCATCGTAGAACGTGGCGTCTGCCGTGTGCGACAAGTCGACGAGCATGCCGAGGCGGTTCATAGCACGGATCATCGCCTCGCCTTTGGCATTGAGCCCGTTCCAGCGCGGCGGCGTCTGCGAAGCGTCGGCCCAGCTGTTCGTGTTGACGTGCGTCAACGTCACATAGCGGATACCCGCGTCGTAGAGTTCGCTGAGGACGGCTTCTGAACCTGCCAATGCATGCCCGCCTTCGAGCCCCATCAGAATCGCCTTGCGCCCCGTCTGTGTGATGCGCCGCACGTCATCGGCGGTGTATGCCATGTCAACGCGGTCCGGGTAGAGCGCCACTTGCCGCTTCACCTCGGCGATCATCGAGCGCGCACGTTGTGTGGCGCGTTCACCTTCGCCATAGCGCGCCGAAACATAGATGGAGAAAAACGGTGCATCGAGACCGCCATCGAGCATGCGCGGCAGGTCGACGTGGGCGGTGCGGCTGTTGTGGCGGATGCCGAGGTCGTAGTCCTTGTCCAGCATCAACGTCGGCGTGTCGATGTGGCCGTCCATCACGATCGCGTTGTAGTGAATCCGCAGCGCCTCGGCCCAGAGCGAATCCATGCCAATCAGCGCCCGCTGCCGCACCGGGTTCATCGCGATAGCGCCACCGTCCGTGGCGGGTGGCATGACGCTCGGGGCACGGGGCATGGGGTCGGGCTGGGCGTGTGCGATGCCGCTCGCCAGCAAGGCCAGCAAGGCAAACCCAGTCCACCATAGTTTGGTCACACGGTTCACCATCCACAATACACGATCTACCATCTGCACTTCACCCTCTACGATCCACCTGAAAGCGCTGCAAAGCCACGTGCCACACGCTCGGTATAACCCGGACGGACGACATCGCCTATATGAATTGGGCCGCCTTCTAGGATTTCTGCACGAAGCCCACCGCGATTGACGAGCGCTGGCACAAGATTAGGCAAGTCGGTGAGGCGCGCGAGGTACTTGCACGGCTGGCACAGCCGAATGCCGCGCAGCTTGACACCACTCACCCAGAACTCCTGCTTGACTAGTTCATTGAGCGGCACACCCCGCGTCAGGATGTTGCGGCGGCTTTGGGCAACGGTCAGCACGAGGCCGGTGTCTTCGGTGATGGCTGCGAGCGCCTCCTCCGCAATCAGCGAGACTTGCCGGTACGATGCAGGCCAGCGCGAGAATGCCCCGGTGCCCAAGTAATAGCGATCGCCTTCGAGGCCACGGTCTTGCACAGCTTCCACCGAATTGACGACACGCATCGGCGCACTCTTTTCATGCGTGATGAATAGCTGCACTACTTCGCCTTGCCAAGTTGTCTCCATGTTGCGTGTTCCTAATCGGGGATGTCGCAGCAACGTACGAAAACGCAGCACGATCCGCTAGGCATCTGGCACGCTACGTTTTTCCATCTGTCCATGCCAACCCTTTGCGCGTGGCTTCGGTCTAACCGACAACCCACCTTCCACACGCTTCGATCCCACCACTATGTTGCTCAACCACCTTAAGATGGCCATCCGCCATCTGCGTCGGCATGTCTTCTACAGCGTCCTCAACGTGTTCGGATTGGCCGTTGGCCTCACGTGTTTTGTCTTGATCGCCCTGTTCGTGCGCTTTGAACAGAGCTACGACACGTTCCATGAGAACGCCGACCGCATCTATCGCGTGGTGAAAGAGAATCCGGGCAGTTCGTACATGGGCAACAACCGCTACGCTGTCACGCCCGCACCGTTGCTCGAAGCACTGAACACGGAATTTCCCGAAGTGGAGCATGCAGCCCAAATCGATGACCTGCGCGGCATCCTCGCACGCGGCGACGTGCATTTCTATGAAGACGGCATCTACGCGACGCCGCATTTCTTTGATGTCTTCACGTTCCCACTGCTGGCTGGCGACGCACACACCGCGCTGCAAGGCCCCAATCGCATCGTCCTAACCGAGTCGCTCGCCCGCAAGTACTTTGGTGATACCGACCCGCTAGGCGAAACGCTGACCTTTGCGCGAGACAACGACGCTGCCGATATGGAGGTCGTCGGTATCACGCCCGATCCACCTGCCAACAGCCACTTCACCTTCGACTTCATCATTTCGATGGCGTCGTACAGCAGCTATCTACGCAATATCGACCACTGGGACAGCAACAGCTACCTTACCTACGCCGCGCTCTATCCCGGTGCTGACGTGCCGCTGTTTACC
>CAYYHN010000392.1:0-5007 GCA_964471245.1 uncultured Rhodothermaceae bacterium
CTCTGAGGTGGGCACCAGATAGCGCCATATATCGGTGTCGAAAACGACGGTTTCCCAGTGGTCGATGCTTTGCCGAGCTTGGGTTGCTGAAGCAAAGACAAGCCCCATCACCAAGCAAGTGCATAGGCGGGGCGTCATCGAACCGCGAGAAACAAGGCACATCAACGAAGCGAAGCGCAGCAGCACCGTCCTATCCATCGTCAGCTTCTGTTCGGTGGTATGTAAGCACGAAACACATGCCTAACATACGGCAGCGGGGCCTTGTCGGTTGTTGCCACCAAGATAAAATCGGATGCAAAGCACCGAGAAGCACATCGTTGCATGGGCCCGAACGCAAGGCAAAGCATTCCAGCATCTTCAGCTGATGTATCCCCAAACAGTCCTCTTCGCTATTCATTTTTCCAACCTTCCACGCCTCAATGGACAAGGTGGCGGCTGAGCAGCGGGGCGATGAAAAAAACGCTCCTTCATCTTTTCTTCGAAAAAAGAGGCTTATAAACCGCCTGCCCACTGCCGATACACCTATGGCCAACCCTTGCTTCGTGTCAGCGATGCCATTTCGGATCGGAAGTAGATCACTCAATCCGCAATCTTAGCGATTGCAACCCAATACCATGATGAAAAATTTAATCAACACATCGGGACGAGCGCTGGCTGTACTGGTCTGTGCAGGATTCTTCCTGAGTGCTTGTCAAGACAATGTTCTCGATGCTGGTCCTGAGTCGGAGGTGACCCAAGCTGTTGGGGAAACAGGTGATAAGATCCGCCACGCCCATCTCTTCGACCAAGCCACGCGCACCCGCCTCGGCAAGGATGGGGAAACAGAAACCGTTGGCATTGTGGTCGGCATCAACAAGATGGTGCAGCGCTACAAGATGGTGCAGCGCTACAAGATGGTGCAGCGCTACGAGTATGAAAACGTCTTCTATGGCCTCGCCGCCGAAATCGATGCCTCCAAGCTCGACTCGGTACTGCAAGAGATGGCAAACGACCCCGACATCGAATGGGTGGAGCCGGATATTATGATGAATCTGCCAGCAGCCGACTTAATAACCGGAGGTGATTTGGTGCCGTGGGGCGTGGATCGCATTGGCGGTACGCAAAGCTGGACGGTCTCGGGTGATGGCGAAGGCGAGGTCAAGAAAGTGATGGCCTATGTTGTGGATACCGGTGTCAACAAGGCCGATATCAACCACAAGTGGGGCAGAAGCTTTGTTGGCACTACGGATGTTAATGATCCGGACGGCCATGGGACGCACATTGCCCACACCATCGCAGCCCTCGATAATGGTCAGGATGTTGTCGGTGTGGCACCCGGTGCGAGCATTGTGCCGATCAAGGCACTCAATGCGGACGGTACTGCTGATCTCTCGACCGTCGTTGCGGCTATCGAGTACATCTACCAAGAGCATAAACTGGACAAGAAAGACGCGAAGATCATCAATTTGAGTCTCGGCGCAGATGTTGGCTCGACCGAATACACGGCGCTTGATGTAGCGGTCGATGCTGCCGTTGCAGCTGGGATCACGGTCATCGTCTCGGCAGGCAACGAGGGTATCGATGCAAGCCATGTGACACCCGCACACGCGGCAGGTGCGATCACGGTAGGGGCCTACGATGTCTACAATCGTTTCGCAGGGTTCTCGAACTACGGTCCCGAAGTCGACCTTCTTGCTCCGGGGGTAGATATCCTATCGATGCTCGACGAAGGTGTGATGGCGCTTAGCAGTGGCACCTCGATGGCTGCTGCACACGTGACCGGAGCCGCTGCGCTCTACTTGGCGCAAAACATCCAAGCTAGCCCGGACGATGTACGGGTATGGCTGCTGTCGCAAGCCCAGCCGATGGTACATGGAACTCCCCCAAGCACCACCAACCTTTCCGTTTGGGTGGCGCAAGACGAAGAACTAGACGATCTGCCCGACGAAGCACCTGACGACGACGATGACTAGAGGTCATCGCTAAATGGAAGCCTCGGCCCCATGTGTACTCCAGCACATGGGGCCTCTCCCTTTTCTACGCAACAACCCATTCACCCCAAGCCTTACCTACGCTTACCTCCCCATTGGTATCCTCCCCATGATGTACACCATTCGTTCCGACGCGGCTCGCGGTCGGGGCATTGTTGTTTTTGGGCGGATCGTACGCGGTCCGGACTTGGTTAAGACCTTGCAGGCGCTACCGTACGAAGCCCAGATGACCTCGTGCACGGCACACGTGTACGATTTCCGTGCGGTCGAACTCCTCGACGTAGCAGCCGATTGGCTCCCGGTTCTTATCGTGGCGGTTCGCAAGACCATGTACCGTGCACAGCCGCCGTTGGGCTTGCTCGTCGCGGGGCGCACAACGCATACCTTTGCGCATATGCTCGCCGCACTTATCCGCCGCTACACGGGGCGGTCGGTTGAGGTCTTCCTGCAAGAAGCGCAAATGGAGGCATGGCTTGCTGCATACGCACAGCCTTCGTGATGGAACCTACTCGCCCTTGCGAAGCCGCTTCGCCAGCCGCTTGGGGAGGCCTTCGCCTAAGATGCGTGCCGCAGCTTGTTCGATGGCATAGGGCTCCCGCACAAATGTGTACTCCACGGTCTCCGTATCAAAGAAGCCAACACCAAGCCGGGTATCATGGTCGCGGGGCTGGCCTACGCTGCCTACGTTAATCAGGTAGCGATGCCCCTTCCGCACACGCAGCACGCCAATCTTGTTCGACATCACCGAAGGCAAGTGCGTGTGACCGATGAAGCAGAAGTCCGTTTTAAAGTGGGCAAACTGATCTTTCGCGACGAGGAACGAGCCGATACGTGCCCACGTCTCGGGCTCCCGAGGTGTTGCATGCACAAACGTGCAAGGGCCTTCTTCGATGATCAGCGGCAAGCTGGCAAGGTAATCGCGCTGGGCTTGCGAGAGCTGCTTCTGGTTGTGGAGGGCCGCCGCCTGTCCATCGCGTGGCAGCCGCTCGATGCCTTCGCCTGTCGCCACAGCGATGTCGTGGTTACCGAGGACCACACCGGCACAACGGGCTTGAACCAGTTCCACGCACGGGACAGGATCCGCTCCGTAGCCCACAATATCGCCGAGGCAGTAGATCGCGTCCACACCACGTGCATCAATCACCTCGAAGGCGCGCATCAGTGCTTGGAAGTTGGAGTGGATATCCGAAATGATGGCAAGCTTCACAGAGGTCTACACCGATTCGATTGATGAAAAGCTGACGGGCGGGCGCGATGGGGCGAAAGATTTCCTAAGTTACACTGCCTACGCCACGCCACTAAACAAGGTGCGTGGTTATTACGTGAAGCTCAAACCTATTACGCTAGTTTTACCACCGTGAACGCGTCTGCCAGATCTGAAAAAGTGCCCGTCGCCATCGTCTACGGTGGCGTCTCTCCCGAGCATGAGGTCTCGATTATCTCATCGATGCAGGCGGCAGCAGCCCTGATGGCTTCGGCTCAGTACACGCCCATCCCGCTCTATATCGCCAAGAATGGTGACTGGTACACCGGCAAAGCGTTGCTGGATACCGATGCCTATGGCGATCTCGATGCGCTATTGGGGCAAAGCGTGCGTGTCGCTGTACGACCGGGACAATTTGGGACGCTCGAACTCGTCGAGCTTCAGAAAAAGACGTTTTTTGCATCGGAACCACGCGTCTGGACGGCTGACGTCGTTTTGCTTGGGTTGCACGGTGGCGCGGGAGAGAGTGGCGGCCTGCAAGGACTGTGCGAAGCGTACAATGTGCCATACACCGGCAGCGGCATCCTCGGTTCGGCACTGGGAATGGACAAAGTGCTCTCAAAAATCGTCTGTGGCGACCAAGATATTCCCGTGGTCGATTACGTTGCCTTTCGCGATTCGGAATGGGGTGACCACGAAGAGACATGGCTCGACCGCTGCGAGGCGGCACTAGGCTATCCCGTCGTCGTCAAACCTGCCCGCCTTGGTTCCTCCATCGGTATCGCCAAAGCCGACGACCGCGCGGCACTCGATGCTGCCATCGAAGAAGCGCTGCGCTACGATAGCAAAGTCGTCGTCGAGCACGCCGTGCAGGCGCTCCGCGAAGTTAACTGCGCCGTTCTTGGCACGCCCGATGCCGCTATCGCCAGCGTGCTAGAGATGCCGCTGACGGGTAAGGAACTGCTGACGTTTCAGGAAAAGTACATGCGCGGCGACAGCGGGGGCGGCAGCAAAACCGACCCCACGCGCACACGCAAACGTGCCCGTGGTGCCAAGCAGGCGGAGGCCGACGGCGCAGCAGGCATGGCGTCGCTCGATCGTCAAATTCCAGCGCCGCTGCCTACGGAGCAGACCGCCTACATCCGCGACCTCGCCGTCCGCATCTTCCGTCTGTTCGAATGTGCCGGGGTAGCCCGCATCGACTTCATGATTGACGGCACCACCGACCAGGTCTATTTCAACGAGATCAACACCATTCCTGGTTCGTTCTCGTTCTACCTCTGGGACCCGCCCGCGCCCGACGACGCCATCCCGCACCGCATTGCCTTCCCCGACCTGTTGCACCGGATGATCGATGACGCGCGCCAGCGTCACCGCGACCAGAACAGCCGCGTGCGTTCCTATAGCATCAACCTTCTCGCCGAGCGTGGCCTCGGGAGCTTGAAAGGGAAGGGGTGAACTTTGGCGTGTGGGAAGTTGGGAAGGATTAGGGGAAATGAGGTGCTGCGAGGCAACTGGCGATGGCTTGTGCGATTAGCCGGATGCATGGGGGCATTTTAGCGACTTTGGGCTTGGTTTTGGTCAAGTGCTAGTGCGATGTGAGCGGCGACGCGGGCGTTGTTTTCGAGGAGGGCTAGGTTGGCTGCGAGGGCGCGTTCGCCGGTGAGGGCAGCGATGCGGGCGAGTAGGAACGGGGTCACTTCGGCAGAGCGGAGGCCGCGTGCGACAGCCTCGGCGTGGGCTTGCGCGATGGCGGGTTCAATGGTGTCGGCAGGGATGGCAGCAGCTTCCGGGATGGGCACGGTGACGAGGACAGCGCCCGGCAACCCAACG